>CAIQPV010000254.1 GCA_903873725.1 uncultured Nitrosomonadales bacterium | reverse complement strand
GGCTCGGCCAGAATGCTTCGTGGAGGAATAACAACTTCAAATTTGTCGGCTCCGAATTCCTTGCCAACCAGGCCAGCCTCGTTTTCCCAGGCTAGTAACACGTCGCCGATGCCGCGCTCGGCGAAAGTAACCGTGGCGCCGCGTGCGCCGGAATCCAGCACGGGTACGTTAGCGTACAATTTGCCAATATATTCCTTCGCCTTGGCTTGATCGTTGGCGTTGCGTTTCAGGGCGTCGCCGTAGGCGGCCAGATAAGCCCAGCGTGCGCCGCCGGAGGTCTTGGGATTGGCGACAATCACGGCAACGCCGGGTTTGATCAAATCGCTAAAATCCTTGATGTTTTTCGGATTGCCTTTGCGTACCAGCAAAACAATGGTAGAGGTGTAAGGTGTGCTGTTGTTTTTCAGACGGGTCTGCCAGTTTGCCGGAACCAGATTGCCATGGTCTGCCAGCGCATCTATATCAGCCGCAAGTGCGAGCGTTGCAACATCGGCTTCAAGACCATCTATTATCGAACGTGCTTGTTTGCCGGAGCCACCATGCGATTGTTTTACGGTGATATCGTCACCGGTCTTGGCTTTCCAGTATTTGGCGAAAGCGGTGTTGTATTCCTGATACAGCTCGCGCGTGGGGTCGTATGAAACGTTCAGCAGCGTTATCTCGGCGGCATACACAACGCTGGTGAACAATGAGGATATTAGTGCTGCGGCCAGTAGTATTTTTTTCAAGATGCTCTCCGTAGTTAAAATGTTTTACGGAGTGCACTATAAATAGACGCGAAGGATTACTGAACCAAGAAATTATTGTTTGCTTATAATTTATATCTATAAGAGCAGGTTCCAGAAATTGTAGCCGGTCTTCATGTCAGACCTCCAATGTGTGCACCGTATGAGTTTCCTTGCAGCCGATTTCTGACCCGGAATTAAAATATTCCCGGTTTGCCCGTACAATAGCGGTCGCCATGATTGCTTATCTGATCCGCCGCATTCTATATGCAATCCCGATTCTGATCGGGGTAAACCTGCTTACCTTCGCTTTATTCTTCGTGGTGAACACCCCCGATGACATGGCGCGGATGCAACTGGGCATCAAGCGCGTGACACCGGAGGCCATAGCGAAATGGAAAGAACAGCATGGCTATGACAAGCCTCTTTTGTTCAGCGCCAAGGCTGTGGGATCGGGCAAACTGACGGATACCATCTTCTTTGAGAAGTCGGCCAGCATGTTTGTTCTTGATTTCGGTTACTCGGACGACGGGCGAAATATTTCGCGCGAAATTCAGACGCGCATGATGCCCAGCCTTGCTATCGCGCTGCCGACTTTTTTTGTCGGCCTGCTCATCTACATCACTTTCGCGCTGCTGATGACGCTGTTTCGGGCCACAGCTCTGGACATCGCGGGAGTGGCGCTGTGCGTGGTGCTCATGTCGGTGTCCGGTTTGTTCTACATCATCGGCGGACAATTCATGGTGAGCAAGTTGTGGCATTGGGTGCCGATTTCCGGTTATGCGGGTGGGCTGGATAGCATCAAGTTCGTTGTGCTTCCCGTTATCATCGGTGTGGCCGGAGGCGTAGGTTCCAGCAGCCGTTGGTACCGCACAATTTTTCTGGAAGAGATCGGTAAAGATTATGTTCGCACCGCGCGAGCCAAGGGGGTATCAGAACTGCGTGTGCTGTTCCGCCATGTCCTGAAGAACGCGATGATTCCGATTTTGACGGGCGTGGTGGTGGTCATTCCGTTGCTGTTCATGGGTAGTCTGCTGACCGAATCGTTTTTCGGCATTCCGGGCTTGGGCAGCTACACCATAGACGCGATCAATGCGCAGGATTTTGGCGTGGTGCGCGCAATGGTGTTCCTGGGCTCGGTGCTGTATATCGCCGGATTGATCCTTACGGATGTGTCATATACCGTTGTTGACCCAAGGGTGAGGTTGCAATGATGCCGGTGATACTCTGGACCGATGCCTTGATTTTTCTGCTGATTGCGGTGGGTGTTGTATCTGTATGGTGGATACGGCGGCGTCCACATCTTATGCTGCCGTGGCAGCGCGTGGCGAAGAGCCGCGTGGGCATGGTGTCGCTGCTGGTATTGTCATTGTTCATTATTGTTGGAGTGTTGGATACACTGCATTATCGCGCCGCATTGCCGGAGAAAAATAACGGGCAGACCGTATATTCGCCGGAAGTGTTAAGCGTGTTCGATGTGCTTGCCGGTGGCCTGCGCAGCCGCACCGAAAAAACCTATTCCGCGCCTTTGGCGGCGTACTTGTATGCAAAGGAAAGCCTGGAAACGACGGACGGTAAAGTAATGCGCAACTATCCGAGACTGAAATTCGGCGGGGCGCATTTAGCTGATCCCGAGCGCGAATTGGTTGGTGATGTGGTGAAACGGGGGGTGGTTGGCGCTTTGGGCGGATTGCTGGTTGGCGGATTGTTCGCTTGGCTCGTAGGGTGGGTAAGGCGTAGCTTGCCCAAGCGGGATGATAGTGGGCAACTGTGTCCACCCTACACACTGCGCGCCTTGTTGATCACCGCGCTGGTTATTGCCGCGTTCGTCGGTACCGTCGCCAATCTGGCTTCTGTCTACCACGTTCTCGGTACCGACAAAGTCGGTCAGGATGTTCTCTATCTTTCGCTGAAAAGCATACGCACCGGGCTGGTTATCGGGACTGTCACAACACTGGTGATGTTGCCGTTCGCGCTGCTGCTCGGCGTGGCAGCCGGGTATTTCCGCGGTTGGGTGGACGATGTGATCCAGTATATCTATACCGTGCTGAGTTCGATACCCAGTGTGCTGCTGATCGCGGCGGCGGTGCTGATGATGCAGGTGGTGATCGAGAAGCATGCGGATTGGTTTGAGACAGCCGCAGCGCGTGCCGATGTGCGCCTGCTGTGTCTGTGTCTGATCCTTGGCGTGACAAGCTGGACCGGGCTGTGCCGATTGCTGCGCGGCGAGACGCTGAAGTTGCGCGAGATGGAATATATCCAGGCGGCACAGGCATTTGGTGTGTCATCTTTCCGCGTTCTTACCAGGCATATTTTGCCTAATGTGATGCACATCGTATTGATCTCGGTGGTGATGGATTTCAGCGCGCTGGTACTGGCCGAGGCGGTGTTATCCTATGTCGGTGTGGGGGTTGATCCGACTACCATCAGCTTTGGTACCATGATCAATGCGGCACGGCTGGAGATGGGACGCGATCCGATGGTATGGTGGGCGTTGGCTTCAGCCTTCGGCTTCATGCTGGTGCTGGTGCTGGCGGCGAATCTGTTTGCCGATGCGGTGCGGGATGCCTTTGATCCAAGGCTGAACAGAACGGAGAGCGCGACGTGACAGAGTTGTTGAAGGTCGAGGGGCTGGTCACGCGATTGCGCAACGGCGCGCGCATTGTGGACGATATCTCGTTTCATATTTGTCAAGGTGAAACCTTTGCTTTGCTGGGCGAGTCTGGTTGCGGAAAATCCGTGACTGCGCTGTCGTTGTTGCGCCTGTTACCCGATAGCGTGCAGGTTGAGAGTGGCGCAGTACGGCTTGAGGGGGTCGATATCCTGGCGCTGCCCGAGCGTGAAATGCGCGAAGTGCGCGGCGGAAAGATGGCGATGATTTTTCAAGAACCGGGTCTAAGTCTGAACCCGGTGATGACGGTAGGGGAACAGATTGCCGAGGCGCTGGAACTGCATCAAGAACTGCACGGGGCGGCTGCGCACGCGAGGTGTGTCGAATTGCTGGATCAAGTGGGTATTCCAGATGCGTTGCGTCGTTTAGGCGAATATCCATTCCAGCTTTCCGGTGGCATGAAGCAGCGCGTGATGATTGCAATGGCGCTTGCAGGTCGACCGAAGCTGCTGGTCGCGGACGAACCCACCACGGCGCTTGATGTGACCATACAGGCTCAGGTGCTGCAACTGCTGCGCGATACGCAACGGCAAAATGGTATGGCGCTGTTGTTGATCACGCATGATCTCGGTGTGGTTTCAGAAATGGCACACCAAGTCGCGGTGATGTATGCGGGACACATTGTCGAAATGGCTTATCGCGAGAAATTATTCGCTTCTCCCGCGCATCCCTACACGCAAAAATTATTTGCCGCCTTGCCGGGTACCGGTCGCAACGGTCAGTTGCTTGCTGCGATTCCCGGCAGCGTTCCGCCGTTGCACGACCTTCCCAAAGGATGCCGCTTTGCCCCGCGCTGCGACAAGGCTTGGGAGTTGTGCCATGAACAGGCACCAGGTTGGACGACGCAGGAAGAAGGGCAGGGGGTGAGGTGCCACCTTTACGCCACCGGTGATGCTGCGGCGAGTGAAAAGTTAAACGTGAAAAGTGAAACGGAAAAACAGTCGGAAGCTTTGATTGCGAGAGAAGAAAACATTTCACATTTCACATTTCCCGTTCCACTCTTGAAGGTTGAAGACCTGCAAGTCCATTTCCCCATCCGCAAAGGTATTCTGCAACGTACGGCTGGCTACGTCAGAGCAGTGGACGGAGTGTCACTTTCCATACCAGCGGGGCGCACATTGGCGCTGGTGGGTGAGTCCGGTTGCGGCAAGACCACTGTGGGCAAGACGCTACTGCAATTGATTAAGCCTGGAGCCGGTAGTGTGCGCTTCGTCGGGAAAGAGCTGATTGGGCTCAAAGCGCAGGAATTGCGCAAACAGCGCGCCGGAATGCAGATGGTGTTTCAGGATCCTTATGCTTCCCTGAACCCGAAAATGCGCGTGGCGGAAATTCTCGAAGAGGGGATGGATGCGTTGGGCATAGCCAACAATAGCGACAAGCGGCAACGGCGGATTGACGAGTTGCTTGAGCAGGTTGGATTGGCGCAGCCTGTAAAGTGGCGTTATCCACACGAGTTTTCAGGCGGACAAAGACAGCGCATCGCGATTGCCCGCGCGCTGGCGGTGAACCCGAAACTATTGATTTGCGACGAGCCTACCAGCGCGCTTGACGTGTCGGTTCAGGCCCAGATATTGAATTTGCTGAGAACCTTGCAACAGGAATTGAGCCTGAGTTATTTGTTTATTTCGCACAACCTCGCTGTGGTCGAATATCTCGCGCATGAGGTATGTGTGATGTACCTCGGGCGTATTGTGGAACGCGGGTCAGTGGAGGAGGTACTGCATTATGCACGGCATCCTTACACTCGGGCATTGCTGTCTGCGGTACCCCGTATTGACGGGCATGGCGCAGAGGTGGTGCGTCTGGCGGGAGATTTGCCGTCTCCCGCGAACCCGCCGCAGGGGTGCCACTTTCACCCGCGTTGCCCGCATGTCATGCCGGTTTGTCGCTCGGAATATCCTGACGCAACGGATATCAGTGCGACGCACCATGTACATTGCCATTTGTACATGTAGGTGGATGCACTTCGCTTATCCTTACCTGCGTTTTTCAAGGGCAGAAAGCTGCAAAGGATTGGTCGAATTATGGTTAACGGTAGGCTACGTGGATGCGGTGTTGCGACTTGCGTGCCAAGTGTTTTTTGCCTGTGGCGACGGCCAGCCTGAGATTATGGCTCTTGCCAAGTTTAACCGCATGATGCGTCTTGGATGACTGTGCAATTGTAATAGTCTGACCGGGACTGAGATGAGAGACGTTGTTGTTCCAGCTTTGCAGTTTTTCGACGCTTACATGGTAGCGTCGGGAAATGGCGCTTAGCGTTTCGCCTTTTTTAACGGTATGAGTGATGGTGCGCCCAAGCGGTTTTTCGCTTGGTATGAGGTGGGTATTGAATGCCTCGAATTGGTTATCCGCTCCTTCGCCATTCAGTGGAACCAGCAGCGATTGTCCGTTGCTCAGTTTGGCATGCTGCGAAAGTCCGTTGATGGACTTTAGTCTTGCCAGCGAGAGGCCGAAGCGCGGCGCAACCTTGTCGAGGCGCTCGCCTTTTTTGCTTCGGTATGCTTGCCATGACACCAGCGGTTCGTTGTAACTTTCCAGATTGGCGCGGAAGGTCTCCGCTTTGTCAACCGGCAACAGTAATACGTCGGCATTTTCCTGGAGTATCACCGGGCGGGTGTGAGCGGGATTGAGCGCAATAAATTCTTCCAGTGAAATGTCGGCAAGCTTTGCGGCAAGCTTGACATCGATATGGCGTGACGTGGTTACAGCCGTAAAATAGGGTTGGTCGGGTATGGATTGCAGCGTCAGCCCGAATTTTTCAGGGTTGCTGACGATGTTTTTTACCGCCAGCAACTTTGGAACATAGTTGCGTGTTTCATCAGGCATTTTCAGGCTGGCATAATCTGTAGGCAGGCCGCGTTTGCGGTTATGTTCCTGCGCCCGCTCCACCGCGCCTTCACCCCAATTGTAAGCGGCCAGCGCCAATTCCCAATCCCCGAACTGGTCATGCAACTTTTGCAGGTAATCCAATGCTCCCTTGGTCGCGTTGACGATGTCGCGCCGCCCGTCATACCACCAGTTCTGCTGTAACCCGAAATTCCTGCCGGTGGACGGAATAAACTGCCAGATGCCCGATGCATTTCCAATTGAATAGGCACCCGGATTGTATGCACTTTCGATCATCGGCAGCAGTGCGATTTCCGTCGGCATGCCGCGTTTTTCGACTTCTTCAGTAATGAAGTAAAGGTAGCGCTGGGAGCGTTCCATCATGCGTGCCACGTAGTCCGGCCGGTCAGCGTACCACTGCTCGTGGCGCGCGATCAGCGGACTGTCCAGGTCATGCATTGCAAAACCATTGCGGATACGTTGCCACAAATCGTTTTGGGTAAGGTTGGTATCGGCAACAAGTGCCGGATTGGCATTTGTGAAGTCAGCAGTGGGAACGGCGGGAGCAGGGACGACAGGTGCAGAAATATTGTCGGACGGAGGCGTCGAAGGAATGGAATCCTTTAGTGGAGCTGCCAGCGTATCATTATTCAGAACGAGAGTTTCCTCGGCATGTGCAACAACACCTATCTCTGTGCCAGTGGCAGATTCCTCGTCCGCACTCAGAGCAGGCATTGGCGCAAGCGCGACAATGGTAAAAAAAATGAGTAAAAATAAGCGGCTAAATAACACTGCTCGTACCCGGGGAAATTGCAATTACGGCGATAGTAGCCGAGGTATGTGTGAGCGTCAACCAATTGGAACAAATATTCCTGTTAAAATGAATACCATGAACGAAATAAAACCGGGTCAGTCCATTGAGTTACTGAAGGAGTTGCACATCCTCACTCGCGACGGAAGAATGAATCAGGACTCGCGGCGCAAGCTCAAACAGGTATACCACCTCTATCAATTCATTGAGCCGTTGTTGCAAGAAATC
>CAIQPV010000253.1 GCA_903873725.1 uncultured Nitrosomonadales bacterium | reverse complement strand
TGACCGGCCACCTCGTGCTGTCCACGCTGCATACCAACGATGCACCGAGCGCGATCACTCGCCTGCTCGATCTCGGCGTGCCCTCGTACCTGATCAAGTCGACGCTGCTCGGCGTGGTTGCGCAGCGTCTCGTGCGCACGCTGTGCCCGCACTGCAAGCAGCCCCAGCCGCTGCGGGCGAACGAAAGCGAACTGTGGGACACACTCGTTGCACCCTGGAAAGCCAATCGGCCGGGCCAATTGCAACACCATATCGGTTGTCTTGAATGCCGCATGACAGGCTACTCGGGACGTATCGGGATTTATGAAATCCTGTTGATGTCACCCGAATTGCGCAAACTCGTCACCCCTGCTACCGATATTGCCCGCATCCGCGAAGTTGCATGCAGCGAAGGCATGAAACCATTGCGCATTTCCGGGGCGGCAAAGGTGGCTGCGGGAACCACGACGCTGGATGAAGTGATAAAGGTTGCGCCGCCGTCAAACCAACCGTAGTCGGGAGTTATAACTCAATCCCCGAGGTGTTTTCTGACATGCGATCTTTAATGATCGGGGCCGACCATTTCCGCAGGCCGCACCCAGCGGACAAATTCTTCTTCCGTGACATAACCCAAAGCTAACGCCGCCTGTTTCAGGGTACCGCCATCCCGTTGCGCCTGCTTGGCAATCACGGCGGCGCGGTCATAGCCGATGTGCGGGGTCAAGGCGGTTACCAGCATCAACGAGCGCTCCATCAGTTCCCCGATACGCCCGCGATTGGCTTCGATGCCGCGCGCGCAGTGTTCCTCAAAACTAGCCATGCCGTCGGCAAGCAGGCGCACGCTCTGCACAAAGTTGTAAGCGATGAGCGGCTTGAACACGTTCAGTTCGAAGTTACCCGAAGCACCGCCGAAGTTAATGGCGACATCATTGCCGAACACCTGACAGCACAGCATGGTGAGCGCTTCGCACTGGGTCGGGTTGACCTTGCCCGGCATGATAGAACTGCCCGGCTCGTTTTCCGGGATGCTGATCTCGCCCAGGCCGGAGCGCGGCCCCGAGGCCAACCAGCGCACGTCGTTGGCGATTTTCATCAAAGCGGCGGCGAGGGTCTTGAGCGCGCCGTGCGCCGCCACCAGCGCATCGTGCGCGGCCAGCGCGGAAAATTTGTTGGCCGCACTTTTGAAGGGCGTTCCACACGTCCGTGCCAGTTCTGCCGCGACCCGGTCGCCAAATTCCGCGTGGGTGTTGAGTCCCGTCCCCACTGCCGTACCGCCGACCGCCAGTTGGCAAAGCGGCGCCAACGTGTTAAAAATTAGCGACTCCGCAAATTCCAGTTGCGCGACATAAGCGGAAAATTCCTGTCCCAGCGTCAACGGGGTTGCGTCCTGCAAATGCGTGCGTCCGATTTTAACGATGCCATCGAACGCATCGGATTTCATTTTCAGGGTCGTGCGCAAGGTAATTAATTTTGGCAAGAGTTTTTGCTTTATTCCGGTAACGGCGGCCACATGCATTGCAGTCGGAAAAATGTCGTTGGACGACTGGCCGAGATTGACCTCATCGTTGGGATGAACCAATCTGCCTTCACCGCGCACGCCGCCGAGCAGCTCCGAGGCACGGTTGGCAAGCACCTCATTCATGTTCATGTTGCTTTGGGTGCCCGAACCTGTCTGCCAGACGGACAGGGGAAACTCAAGGTCATGGCGGCCCGCAAGCACTTCATCCGCAGCCTGCACGATGGCGCTTGCCTTTACCGCTTCCAGCAGTCCAAGGTCGCGGTTGACGACGGCACAGGCACGTTTCACTTCAGCAAGCGCCAGAATGATTTCTCCCGGCATACGTTCGGATGAGATATGGAAATGCGCCAGCGAACGTTGCGTCTGGGCGCCCCAAAGCCGCGCGGCGGAAACTCCGATGTAACCGAACGAATCGTGTTCTTGTCTGGTGTTCATGATGTTTACCCTATAGAATTTCCGACCATATTACTACGGGCCGATGGTATAGGATAAACACAGGCACGCCCGGCTGAATTTGTCCTATGATGCTTCCGTGCTAATCTCTGTTAGAGGCTACCTTGAACCAGGTTTATTGCGTTATCAGGTTTTCACCAATTTTCAGGAGTATGAATGACTTTGCCACCCTCAAATAAACGCGGCTTCGCGGTTCGTCGCGTTGCACTCATATCCCTGCTCTTTTTGCTGGCGCTGGGCGGATGGTTTTTTACACGTCCCAACCCGATTGCCGTAACGCTGGCTAAAGTGGATCGCGGCACAGTCGAGGCAACAGTCAGCAACACGCGTGCGGGCACCATCAAGGCCTGCCAACGCGCCAAGCTGGCGCCTCCTGCGGGCGGACAGATTGCACATATGCTGGTGAAGAAGGGCCAGCGCGTCAAAGCCAACCAAGTGTTGCTGGAACTGTGGAACAACGATTTGCAGGCACAGGAACGTTTGGCGCAGCAGCAACTCGGCACGTCACAGATGCAGGTGCAACAGGCCTGCGTGCAGGCAGACGAAGCTGACAAGGAAGCCGAACGGGCGAGCCGGCTGAAGGAGCGCGGATTTATTTCCGCCGAAGGCCTGGACCAGAAAAACTCTGCGGCCAAGGTGACCCGTGCCGGATGTGATGTCGCACGCAGTCAAATCGACCAGAGCCATTCCCGTGTTGCGGCGGCGCGCGCCGGGCTGGACCGCATGGTGCTGCGCGCGCCGTTCGACGGCATCGTGGCTGATATCAGCGGAGAATTGGGAGAGTACGCCACGCCCTCGCCGCCCGGTATTCCTACCCCTCCCGCCATCGACCTGATCGATGACCGCTGCCTGTTCGTGAGCGCGCCGATAGACGAAGTGGATGCCGCCAACATCAAGGCGGGACAGCGCAGCCGCATCACGCTGGACGCGATCAAGGGCAAGTCTTTTGCAGGCAAGGTCAAGCGCGTCGCGCCTTATGTGCTGGAAGTGGAGAAACAGGCGCGCACCGTCGAAGTGGAAGTCGAATTCGACAATCCGCCGCACCAACAGGGAAGTGGGGGATCCACTGGTGCGGGAGGTGCGGCTGGGCAGCAGCTCCCGCAAGCGGCTGGCTCCGCCAGTAACGTGTCGCAACTGCCAACTGCCGAGAACCTGTTGGTAGGCTACAGCGCCGATGTCGAGATCATGCATACCGCCCATGAAAAAGTGCTGCGCATTCCCACGCAAGCCCTTCTTGAAGGCAAACGGGTATTGGTCTACAGGCCAGACGATGGCGTGCTGGAAGAACGCACCGTCACGACGGGGCTGGCTAACTGGGATCGCACCGAAATCACGGCCGGATTAAGCGAAGGCGAACAAATCGTAATGTCGCTTGATCAAGCCGGAGTGAAGGCAGGGGCGCGTGTGCAGCCGGAAGTTGGGAAGGCGGTTAAATGAACCTGTGCACACTAATTCTTATCGCCTTACTTTTGCCGGTAACAGGCTATTGTGATTCTGGAAGTGGCTGGTTTAGTGGTTTTTTCAAATCGAAAGCCGAGAAAGAAAAAGATGTGGCAACCAAGATAGCGACATTTACTGATGACAAAACGGATTGGATTTGGGGGCTGGATTTTAGTTCCGATGGAAAATATATCGTAACAGACACACCCTTTGCTGTTGAGGTGCATGTATGGGATTGGCAAAGCGGTCATATTGCTCATATCTTGTCGAAGACTGGTGACTCTCAAATGGCCACTGAGCCTATACGCTACAGTCCTGATGGGCACCTGCTCGCAATCTGCCATAACGAAGACATCGACGGAATAGTTATCCGTATATGGAACGCTGAAACATGGAAAGTCGTTCGTGACATTACTGAGTCAAGGGGTGGGGGGTGTAATGCCATTGGCTTTACGCCTGATGGGAAATCGTTGATTAAGGTGTCTGATACAAACCCTCGGTTTCCTATGGATTCGTTAATTGTCTACAGCACCAATTCATGGGAGCCTGTATGGGGGTTGCCAACAGTGCCATTTTACCCAACTGCCATGACAATCAGCCCAGACGGGAAATTTGTCGCCATAGGGGGGGATATTATTAATCCTCACTCTTGGCCGTATGGAACACCGGTGCCTACCTTTGGGAAACCTCCTTTACCTAATATGCAGCTGATAGCCATCGTAGATATGTCCAAGCGCGCGATTGTTCGTACCATACAAACCAAAATGGCAACGCCTGGTAACACGCTAAATAAATTTGGTCATCTCGCATGGAGTCAAGGTGGCGAATACATAGCATTGGCTGGATTTGGGGGTGTGGCAGTATTTGATGTTCATTCAGGACAGCAAGTAACTGGTGAAGTGTTAGCGGCTTCGCATATGTCTCTTCGCTATACTCCCGATGGAAAATATTTACTTGAGGGAGACGAAGGTGGCTTGAGTCATGGTTTGGGAGTCAGAATCTGGGATGGACAGCATCGCGAATTATTACAGGAGATTCCGGGCGATATAGGTAGCCTCGCTGTTTCACGTGATGGACATTATTTTGCTGCGAGTAGCAGAAAGAAGATTTCTGTCTGGCAACTGAAATAATTGCTTTGGCCAACGAACCCCAACAAAAACCGCATGTGAATGATATCCCTTAGCCAAATCTCCCGCAGCTTCACAGTCGGCGATCAGCAGGTTGCCGCGTTGCGCGGCATCGACCTGAACATCGCGGCGGGGGATTATGTCTCCATCATGGGGCCGTCCGGCTCCGGCAAGTCCACCCTGCTTAATTTGATCGGCCTGCTGGATCGTCCAAGTTCCGGCACTTATAAGCTGGATGGCGGCAACGTCACCGCGCTGAATGACGCGCAGCAAGCCAAAGTGCGTAGCGAAAAGATCGGCTTCGTGTTCCAGTCGTTTCATCTGGTGCCGCGCCTCACCGCCGCGATGAACATCGAACTGCCGCTGATTCTGGCGGGCATTCCTCCCGCCGAACGCAAGGCGCGCGTGGTGCAGTTGCTGGAAAACTATGGCTTGACGGATCGCGCCGACCATCGCCCCGATCAGCTCTCCGGCGGGCAGCGGCAGCGCGTGGCGATTGCCCGCGCCACCAGCATGCATCCCGCCGTGCTGCTGGCCGACGAGCCGACCGGGAACCTCGACCAGACCACCGGCAAGGAGGTGATGAATTTGCTGGAGCAATTGGTCGCGCAGAAAGTTACCTTGATACTTGTTACGCACGATCCGGTGATCGGTGGACGGGCGACGCGACAGTTGTATATGGTGGATGGGGAGATTATTGGCGAGAATAAGTCGGCTGCATCGCCATGAAAATAGAAGAAACAGAGATTTTCGTAGGTGCGAATTTATTCGCACTCCAATCATCGGCTGTGCGAATAAATTCGCACCTACGACGGCGGCTTTGCATCATTAGGCAACCTGTTTTCCATCAACGGCTATTTTCCAGATGAAGCTGATAGATGTCTTGCAGTTCGCCTCCGGCAGCTTGCGCGGCAGCCGCACGCGCACTTTGCTGATGATTCTGGCGATGTCTATCGGCGTGGCCTCGGTGGTGATACTGACCGGACTGGGCGAGGGTGCGCGGCGCTATGTCGTCAATCAATTTTCTTCGCTGGGCACCAATCTGGTCATCGTGTTGCCCGGACGCACCGAAACGGCGGGCATCGGGCCTGGCATGCTGCTCGGGCAAATTCCGCGCGAACTCAGCCTGGACGATGCGCAAGCCTTGTTGCGCAGCCGTGCCGTCGGGCGCATCGCGCCGCTGACCATAGGCTCGTCGCAGATTTCCCAAGGTGCGCTCAACCGCGAAGTGGTTGTGCTGGGATCAACCAGCGAGTTGCTCGAAGTGCGCCACATGAGCCTGGGGCAAGGGCAATTCCTGCCCGTCGGCGATTTGCATTCCAGCGAGTCGGTGTGCGTGCTGGGCGCCAAGGTCAAGACCGAATTGTTCGGTCAGCAACAGGCCATCGGTGGATGGGTCCGTTTGGGAGACAGGCGCTTTCGCGTGGTCGGGGTGATGGCAAGCCAAGGGGAATCGATGGGCTTCAATACCGACGAGATCGTTATCGTTCCGGTCGCTTCGGCGCACATGTTGTTCAATACTTCCGGACTGTTCCGCGTGCTGGTGGAAGCAAAAAGCCGCGATGCCATCGAACAAGCCAAACACGATGCCGAAGAAATTTTGTTGCGTCGCCACAACGGTGAACGCGATGTTACCGTCATCACGCAGGATGCCGTGGTGGCGACCTTTGACCGTATCCTGACCGCCTTGACGCTGGCAGTAGGAGGCATCGCCTCAATCAGCCTTGCAGTGGCGGGTATCCTCATCATGAACGTGATGCTCATCGCTGTCTCGCAGCGCGTCAAGGAAATCGGCCTGCTAAAAGCATTGGGCGCGCCCGCCGCAGAAATCAGGAATCTGTTTTTTGCCGAAGCGATTTTGTTGTCCGGCATCGGTAGCGTGGTCGGGTTGATTCTGGGTGAAGCAGGCGTATGGGTAATAGGAAAAATTTATCCGTCGTTGCCGGTGGTTGCTCCCTGGTGGGCGGTGCTGGCAGCGATAGCCACTTCGCTCGGCACCGGGATTATGTTCAGCGTTTGGCCGGCACGCCGCGCCGCACGGCTCGACCCGGTGATGGCTTTGGCGAGATCGTAATGAATACAACCATGGCTATGAACTTCGTCATTCCCGCGAAAGCGGGAATCCAGTGCATTTATTCAACATGCCTTTGGGCTTTGTCCCGCCTTGCGGGGTTTCTTATTTACTGGATTCCGGCCTGCGCCGGAATGACGGGCTTATGCTATTCCCCGACCTGATTCGACTCACCACTTCCAGCTTCCTCGCCTACCGGATGCGCAGCTTCCTGACCGGCCTGGGCATCGCCATCGGCATCACTGCGGTGATTCTGCTCACTTCCATCGGCGAAGGCTTGCATCAATTTGTGCTGGCGGAATTCACCCAGTTCGGCACCAATCTGATCGCCATCCAGCCCGGCAAAACGCAGACGCAGGGCGGCAACGTAGGCATCTTCGGTTCGGTCAGGACGATTTCCATCGAGGACGCGCAAGCCTTGTTGCATTTGCCGAACGTCGAATACGTCAACCCCAGCGTAACCGGCAATGCCGAAGTTCGCTTCAATGGCAAGACACGCCGCACCACGGTATTCGGTGCCGGACACGATTTCACGCGGGTGATGGCCAGCAGGGTACAGATGGGCAGTTCCCTGCCCGATGACGATCCCACCCAGCCGCGCGCACTGGTTGTGCTCGGCTCAAAAGTGCGTCAGGAATTATTTTCCGGAGAGAATCCACTCGGCAGCTATTTGCGCATCGGCGGGCAACGTTACCGGATTGTCGGCGTGATGGAACCCAAGGGACAGATGCTCGGCTTCGATCTCGACGATACCGTGTTTATCCCGGCCGCGCGGGCACTGGAACTATTCAATCGCCCCGGCTTGATGGAAATCCAGTTGAGCTACAAACCCAATGCTGATCTGGCGGGTGTGGAACGTTCCATTACCGCGCTGCTCAAGGAGCGGCACGGACGGGAAGATTTCACCCTGATTCCACAGGCCAAGGCACTCGAAGTACTCGGCTCGGTGCTGGACGTGATTACCTTCGCGGTGGGTGCACTGGGCGGGATTTCTTTGCTGGTGGGCGGCGTCGGAATCTTGACTATCATGACGATGGCGGTTTCTGAGCGCACTGCGGAAATCGGCTTGTTGCGCGCGCTCGGCGCACGTGAAGGGCAAGTATTGACGCTGTTTCTTGGCGAGGCAATGTTGCTGTCTGCCCTGGGTGGCCTGGCCGGATTGGCGCTCGGGATCGGCATCGCACAGGCGCTGCATTGGCTGTTCCCGGCAATGCCGGTGCATACCCCGTGGCTGTTTGCCGTGGTTGCCGAATTGAGCGCCGTCAGCATCGGCCTCGCCGCAGGTGTAATGCCTGCACGGCGCGCGGCAAGGCTCGATCCGGTGGAGGCGTTGCATGAAGAATGATCTTGCGACGATGCGTTGCGACATTTTCTGTACGGTAGTGGATAACTACGGGGACATCGGCGTGTGCTGGCGGCTGGCGCGGCAACTGGCACATGAGCACGGCGTTGCAGTGCGGCTGTGGGTGGACGATCTGGCGAGTTTCAACAAACTGTGCCCGGAGGCGGATGCATCTCTGGCACAGCAGCATTGCCGTGAAGTGGAGATCAGACATTGGAACGCGCAGCTTCCGGAGGTCGCGCCCGCTCAGTTGGTGATTGAGGCATTCGCCTGTAAATTGCCGGAGAATTATGTGGCAGCGATGGCGGCGCGGGAACACAAGCCGGTGTGGATCAACCTTGAGTATTTGAGCGCGGAAGACTGGGTCGAGGGATGCCACGAGCTGCCTTCGCCGCATCCGTCGCTGCCGTTGACCAAATATTTTTTCTTTCCCGGCTTCACGCCGAAAACCGGCGGGCTGCTGCTGGAGCGCGATCTGTTGGCACGGCGCGATGCGTTCCTAAACAATGCGGCACAACGGCAGGCGTTCTGGCAAACCATCGGTCTGGAAATGCCCGCAGCGGATACGCTGAAGATATCACTGTTCAGTTATGAAAATGTCGCGCTGCCCAAGCTGTTCGACGCTTGGGTACAAGGCGCACAAACTGTACTGTGCCTCGTACCGGAAGGGCGCATTCTGCCGCAAGTTGAACAGTATTTTAAGGATGCATCCTTCGACAGGCTCAGGACGAACGGTAGTAAAGAGGTGTGGCAACGCGGCAAATTGGAAGTGCGCGTACTGCCGTTCGTGGAGCAGGAGCGCTATGACGAACTGTTGTGGGCGTGCGACATCAATTTTGTGCGCGGCGAGGATTCCTGCGTCCGGGCGCAGTGGGCGGGCAAACCATTTGTATGGCACATCTATCCCCAGCATGACGCGGTACACCTGAAAAAACTGCGTGCTTTCACTGAACTGTATTGCACCGGATTGCCACCGGACGCCGCGCAAGCGCTGCATGGGCTTTGGGCAACCTGGAATGACTCAGGAGGTTCGGGGCAGTTCTGGGACAATTTCCGGAAGCACAACAATATCCTGCGACATCATGCACATGATTGGGCACAACAGCTTTCCGGTAATGGCCTTACATTGAATCTGCTGGATTTTTTCAACAGTATTGATAGAATGCGCGACTCTCAAAATTTTAGCTTAGACAGGCATTCATTATGAAAATCGCTCAAGAACTCCGCGCCGGTAACGTTGTGCTGGTTAACGATCAACCGCTGGTCGTGCAAAAGGCCGAATACAGCCGCTCCGGCCGCAGCGGCTCGGTGGTAAAGTTCAAATTCAAGAATCTGCTTACCGACGCGCCCAGCGAAGCCATCTACAGCGCCGACGACAAGTTCGACCAGGTTATCCTGGATCGAAAAGAATGTACCTATTCCTATTTTGCCGACCCGATGTATGTGTTCATGGATGGTGAATACAACCAATACGAAATTGAAGTCGAAAGCATGGGCGACGCGCTCAACTACATCGAAGATGGCATGCCGTGCGAAGTGGTGTTCTATAACGACAAGGCCATCTCGGTCGAATTGCCCAACACTATAGTGCGCGAAGTCGTGTACACCGAACCTGCCGTGCGCGGCGACACTTCCGGCAAGGTGATGAAACCGGCCAAGATCAACACGGGCTTTGAATTGCCGGTTGCCGCATTCATCGAAATCGGCGACAAGATCGAAATCGACACCCGTACCAACGAATTCAGAAAACGCGTGGCGGGTTGATCATCCGGATGCATCAAAGAAAAAGCAGCCGCGAGGCTGCTTTTTTTCTTCCCGGATTCCGTTCGTCCTGATATTTTATTCTGTGAATGTGATTCAATACCCCTTGTTCAAAGCATGGCCCGGACTCTTGCGTATTTCGACAAACTTATTAGTATGTCAAACTCCGGCCTGTGAGACCTCATCCCGCGCCGGTTAAAAAGGAATGGACATGGCAACACCACAAACCCAGGGGTATCCCGTGCTGATTATCGGAGCCGGACGCGGCGGCTCCGCCCTGCTTGAGATATTCATCGAAGACAGGTTGGTGGAGATTATTGCCGTAGTAGATTCTAACCCTGATGCGGAGGGGATGAAACTGGCGAAAAGCCGCAGGATCCCAACCTATACCGATGCCGGCGAGGCACTAAGGGCTTGCAGAAACCATCCGGATTGCATTGTGTACAACTTGTCGCATGATGATTCAATCACAGAGGAGGTAGCCAAAGTCTTTGGCCATCATAAGAGGGTGGCAAGCGGTCTCGAAGTGACTTTGTTCTGGCAGATGGTTACCAACCTTAAACAGACCAAGACGGAACTTGAGAAAAGCCAGAGCCAGTTGCAGGCTATCATTCATAACGCGATGGACGGTATCTTCACGATCAATGAAACCGGGGAGATTCTGGGATTGAATCCCGCAGCCGAGCAAATCTTTGGTTATGCGCAGCAGGATTTATTGGGCAAGAACTTGAATCTGCTGATGCCCGAACCTTTTCGGAGTGAGCATGATTCCTATATCAACCGGTATATTCAAACCGGTGAGGCAAAGATCATCGGCGTTCGGGGGCGTGAGGTGGAAGCTGTCCGGAAAAACGGTGAGCAGTTCCCCATGGAGTTATCCGCCTCGGAAATGTTGCTGGGAGGGCAGCGTTATTTCGTCGGCATTGTCCGGGATATTACAGAACGCAAAAAGACCGAAAAGAAAATAGCGTATTTGGCCCACTACGATTATCTGACAGACCTTCCGAACCGCGCGTTGTTTCTGGACAACCTCGAACACTCCGTTTCCCTGGCCAAACGTAATAAATTCAAGGTTGCCGTATTGTTTCTCGATCTGGATGGATTCAAAAAGATCAACGATACGCTTGGACACGCTGCCGGAGACTTGTTACTGAGGGAAGTTTCCCTGCGGCTGAAAGAAACCATTAGAAACTCGGATACGGTTGCGCGGGTGGGAGGGGATGAATTCATCTTTGTGTTAAACGAAATCGGGGCGGATGAAAACGCCGCATTGATGGCAAAAAAAATAATCATCGCATTGTCGGAATCCTTCGAATTAAAAGGCCGGCAATGCCATGTTGGAGGCAGCGTCGGCATTTCCATATATCCGGATGATTCCAATGACCCTGAAACACTGATTAAACTGGCTGACCATGCCATGTATTCAGCAAAGCAAAGCGGAAAAAATACCCATAAATTCTACCGGGATGTGTTGCCGGATAATCCGGGATAACGGCTCTCAGCAGACATCCCCTGCTATATAAAACCATTGCCCGTTCTCCCGCACAAAGCGGCTGATTTCATGCAGCCGGTGCGCGCGGCCATTCACTTTATATCTCGCCACGAATTCAACTGCCGCGTGATCCTGTTGTTGCTGCTCATGGCGTTTTACTTCCAGCCCCAGCCACCTGGTGGCAACATCACCCGTCAGACCCAAGGCTGCGGGACGTGTGGAGGGATGCCAGGTCGCCAGCAAATAATCTTCGCGCAGCATGGTGTAAGCGGTGTAGCGTGAGCGCATCAGGGTTTCGGCAGTGGGGGCGTGGTCTGCTCCACCCATATAGCGACCGCAACAGTCGGTGAATTTTTTGTTGCTGCCGCACGGACAAAACCCGATCGGCTTGTTCATCATCACCATTACGCCTGCCACAATGGCGGTTCCTGCATCAGCGCGATCTGTTCGCGCAGTTCGAGGATACGATCCTGCCAGTAGCGCTGGGTGTTGAACCACGGGAAAGCTTGTTTGAAGGCGGGATCATCCCAGCGCTGCGCCAGCCACGCAGAATAGTGAATCAGGCGCAGGGTACGCAGTGCCTCGACCAGATGCAATTCGCGCGCATCGAAATCGTGGAAGTCTTCGTAGCCTGCCAGCACGTCACCCATCTGCCGCGCCATGTCGGCACGCTCGCCTGACAACAGCATCCACAAATCCTGCACCGCAGGCCCCATGCGGCTGTCGTCGAAATCCACGAAATGCGGGCCGTCGCCGGTCCACAGCACGTTGCCGGCATGGCAGTCGCCGTGCAATCGCAACGTGCTCACCTCTTCCGCGCGATTGAAACAGTGAAGCACACCGTCCAGTGCCTGTGCCGCCACACTACTGTAGGCGGCAAGCAAATCACCCGGAATAAAATCATGTTCCAGTAGATAATCGCGCGGCGCTATTCCAAATGAGTCTATATTCAATTCCGGGCGGTGCTGAAATGGTTTGAGCGCGCCGATGGCGTGGATGCGTCCGAGAAAACGTCCCATCCATTCCAGCGTGTCGCGATTTTCAAGTTCGGGTGCGCGTCCGCCGTGTTTGGGGAAAACAGCGAAGCGGAATTCCTCGAAACTGTGCAGCGTTTTCCCGTCCAATACCAATGCCGGAACCACAGGAATTTCGCGTTCGGCCAGTTCCTGCACAAAAGCGTGTTCTTCGAGTATGGCCTCATTCGTCCAGCGCTCCGGGCGATAGAATTTCGCCACCAAGGAAACGCCTTCTTCCATGCCGACCTGGTACACGCGGTTCTCATAACTGTTGAGCGCCAATAGGCGACCATCGCTGCGAAAACCCACGCTTTCCAGCGCGTTCATCACGCAATCGGGTGTAAGGGAGGAGTAAGAATGATTCGTTATAGTATCCATGAAAAAACCACTTCGTCATTCCCGCGAAGGCGGGAATCCAGTTTATTGAAGGGTACGCGCGTAATGCAGCAACATAAATGTTTTGTCCGCTACGCGAATTTATTGTTTTACTGGA
>CAIQPV010000252.1 GCA_903873725.1 uncultured Nitrosomonadales bacterium | reverse complement strand
GTTAGCATTAGTTTTCTCGTAACCCATGCTGGTCAGTACTGCTGCATTCACAGTTGCAGGAATGGAGAGCCCATCACCTTCAATGTTGGCTTGCGCCCCAGTCATGGTGAAGCCGCTGGACTTGAAGGCACGTCCAAAAGCGTTCAGCAATGGAAAATGCTGGAAATGGCAAGCGCTACAGGCCATGCCGACCTGACGAGCAAATACGGGCAACGCAGACGCTTCCGGAACCATCGCGACTGTTGCCAACACGCCAACCAGTGAAAGTGTAATTTTTTTCATATTCATCTAAATAACTCCCCCTAAATTAAATTGATCCGCAAAAACCGTACACTAACTGGCGACCACAACCAACCCCTTTATTCGCCAATGGTCAATTCTCAACAAAATGCAGCAAGGTTGTCAACCATTTTTACTGTGTGGTTACATTTACGCAACAAATTCCTGTTGCCGATGTTCCATGCCTATCAGTTTTGACAGGTAGCCAAGGGCAGCCGTACTTGCCAGAATGAAACTTACCGGATTGCCCACAATTGTGATGGATGCGGAAGGTGGCTTTTGTGGGCGACCTTATTGCCGAAACATCCGCTTTGCTAACAACAACCCCCTCAGGAGAATCACAATGATGAATCGTAACCAGCCCGGTTTTACCCTGATTGAAATCGCCATCGTGCTGGTGATTATCGGCCTGTTGCTCGGGGGCGTTCTAAAAGGACAGGAGTTGATCAACAGTGCAAAGGTAAAAAACCTCGCGGGTGACTTCAAGAATATCCCGGTGTTTATCTATGGTTATCAGGACAAGTTCAAGGCGCTGCCGGGAGATGATGCGAATGTCGCCGTTCACGTAACCGGTGGCACGGTCTGCGCCCCTGTGGCAGCCAACCTGTGCGCCACCGGCAACGGCATAATCGAGGGGGCATGGAATGCCACCTCCATAGTTTCCGAATCCTTTGTATTTTGGCAGCATGTCCGGCTTGCCGGTCTGGCTCCCGGACCCACCGACACAACCGTGGCCGATTACCTGCCGAAAAATGCAGCCGGCGGAACGATAGGCGTCACCAATGCGGGCAACACAGCGATTACCGGATTAAAGGGATCGTACATAATCTGCTCCGATGCCATCCCCGGCAAATTTGCCAAGCAACTTGATATCGCCCTGGATGATGGCAATACCGCTACCGGGTCCATGATGGTCACTGCGGCAGGTACTGCAACCGGAGGAACGCCAATTGCGACCGCCAGCATTGTCGATGACACGCCTTATCTGGTCTGTATGGGGGTCTGAAGCCAGAGGACAGGCGCTTCGCTGGCATACGAAAAACTTTCCTGATTAGCCACGAAGTTCAGCTGACATATTCCGTTGACTATTGTAGGTTGGCGCTGAGGCACGAAGCCCAACAATTATCGAGCGGCAATTGTTGGGCTTCACAAGTTCAGCACCAACCTACCGCGATGCATTCGAGCATTTCTTCCCTTTTTCCGCAAGCGGAAAGAGTTGATAGCTAAACTTTGTGGCTAATCAGGAAAACTTTTGGCCGGGCACCCGAAAGACAGAAAGCTGTGTGACAGACAAGATTCTGTCATCTGTCCTCTGTCATCTGTCCTCTGACACGTTTTTCCGCCATCATCAGCGCCACTGACTCACCGAGCAGCACCAGCACGTCACCGGCTTGAAGCACCATATCTCCCGCCGGTTGGCTACCTCTTGAATTCTGGCGGCGCACCGCATTTACTTCCACTTCCAGTTCGGCCAGGTTGACTTCATCCAGTGTTTTGCCCACGGCGGCATCGCGTGTGTTCAACAGTACAGTCTGAAAACGCGGTTGCAGGCTTTCCACGGTTTCACCCGCCGAATAGGCGGGTGTCAGGAAAAAACTGCTGAACATGCTATAGCGACGGGCACGAGCCTCCCGGATGCGGCGAATGACCTTGTTGAACGGAATACCGGACAGTAACAGTGCCTGCGAGGCGAGCATCACGCTGCCTTCCAGCACTTCCGCCACCACTTCGGCGGCTCCGGCCTGTTTGAGCGCTTCGATATGGGTGTCGTCGGCAGTACGCACTACCACCGGCAAATCGGGACGCACATCGTTCACATGTTGCAGAATCTTCAGGGCGGAGTGTTTGTCATCATATGTAACCACAAGGGTTTTGGCGCGCATCAGCCCGGCGGCCAGCAATACTTCACGCTTGGCGGCATCACCGTATACCACGCTCTCGCCCGCCGACATTGCCTCGCGCACCCGATCCGGATCGAGATCAAGCGCGATGCAGCGGATGTTTTCCTGCTTCATGAAGCGAGCCAGCTCCTGACCGCTGCGCCCGTAACCGCAAATGATAATGTGTGCGTCGGTGGCGATGCTTCGCACCGCAATCTGGTGGATTTGCATGGCGCGATCCATCCACTCGTCGGGAGAAATGCGGCGCACGATGATTTCGGCGTGATGGATCAGAAAAGGCGCAACCAGCATGGAAAGCAGCATGGCCGCCAGCACGTTCTGCATCACCTCGTAGGGCAACAGGTCCACCTCGCCTGCCAGGGTCAACAGCACAAAACCAAATTCACCCGCCTGTGCCAAGCCCAGGCCGCTGCGGATTGCCGCGCCCCAGTCCCCGGCAAACCAGCGCGCCAGCAGCGCCACCACCGTCGCCTTGAACGGCAGCAGAATGAGCATGAGCAGCACCACCCAGCCGAATCCGGCGATCACTCTGGCCGGGTCGAGCAGCATACCAATGGTAACGAAGAACAGGCCCAGAAGCACGTCGCGGAAAGGCTTGATGTCTTCTTCCACCTGATAGCGATATTCGGTTTCGGAAATCAGCATGCCCGCAACAAACGCACCCAGCGCCAGAGAAAGTCCGGCCAGTTCGGTGATATAGGCCAAACCCAGAGTGAACAGCAGCACGTTAAGCATGAACAGCTCGGAAGATTTCTGTGTGGCCACCAGATGAAACCACGGGCGCAACAGGCGTTGCCCGAAAACCAGCAGGGCGGCCAGCACCACTGCTGCCTTCAGCAAAGCGAGCCCGAGCGTGGTATAGAGGGTCTGTCCGTTGCTGGCCAGCGCGGGAATGATGATGAGGAGCGGCACCACGGCCAGATCCTGAAACAGTAGCACACCCATGATTTTCAGGCCGTGCGGGGTATTCAGTTCGGCGCGCTCGACCAGCATCTTGCTGACAATCGCGGTGGAGGACATCGCCAACACGCCGCCCAAGGCCAGCCCGGCGCGCCAATTCAGCCCGAAAAGAAATGAAGCCAACATGACCAGCAGGATAGTCGCCACCACTTGCGCGGCACCCAGGCCGAATACTTGTCTTTGCATGGCGCGCAGGCGCGTCAGACTGAATTCCAGCCCGATACTGAACATCAGGAACACCACGCCGAATTCGGCCAGATGGCGCGTTTCCGGCGCATCGGGTATCCAACCCAATGCATGCGGGCCTATCGTAATGCCGACAATCAGATAGCCCAGCATTGCCGGCAGGTTCAGGATACGGCACAGCACTACCACGCCGACAGCGACGGCAAGCAAAATTAAAAGCAGTTGTAACGAGTTGGTCATGCGTGTTTTTTAAGCAACTAAATTAGTCATGGCTTGATAATGCCTCAACTTCGCCATTCTTTCAAAATTTCGGGGCAAATATTTATGCCTCTGTGCCGCAATCGTTCCCATGCTCCGCGTGGGAATGCAGCTTCGGACGCTCTGCGTCCCGTTTGGATGGTCACACTTGTCAATGGAAACATCAATAATGGCCCGCTGATTAGTCACACTGCTATAATTCCCACCATGAATAAAGCCATCTCTGCCGCCCCGCGCGCACTCGACCTTGCGCGTGAGGTGCTCAGCATCGAAGCCGCCGCCGTGCAAGCGTTAAAGCTGCGCATAGACGAAACTTTCCTGCGCGCGCTCGACATTATTTTGTGCTGCGAAGGACGGGTGATCGTCAGTGGCATGGGCAAGTCCGGTCACATCGCGCGCAAGATTGCCTCCACCCTGTCCAGTACCGGCACGCCGGCATACTTTGTGCACCCCGCCGAAGCCAGCCACGGTGACCTCGGCATGATTACTTCGGGGGATGTATTTTTCGCGCTGTCGTATTCCGGCGAAAGCGAAGAACTGCTTAATATCGTTCCCGCTATCAAACGGCAGGGCGCGAAACTGATCAGCATGACCGGCAATCCGTTATCCAGCCTGGCGCTGGCGGCGGATGCACATCTCAACGCCGCTGTCGATAAAGAGGCTTGTCCGATGGGACTGGCGCCCACCGCCAGCACCACGGCGGCGCTTGCGCTTGGCGATGCGCTCGCCATAGCGCTGCTGGACGCAAAAGGTTTCGGCACAGAGGATTTTGCCCGTTCGCATCCCGGGGGTAATCTGGGACGCCGCCTGCTCACCCATGTGCGCGACATCATGCATACCGGAGCTGACATTCCCGCCATCAAGGATACTGCCTTGTTGTCCGATGCCTTGCTGGAAATCACGCGCAAGCGGCTGGGCATGACCGCTATCGTGGACGATTCGCAGCACGTTCTGGGTATTTACACCGATGGCGATCTGCGCCGCACGCTGGAAAAACGGCTGGATCTCGCCAC
>CAIQPV010000251.1 GCA_903873725.1 uncultured Nitrosomonadales bacterium | reverse complement strand
CGGGGGCCAGTCGGATCGTAAAGCTTCACACCTACCGGGTCTGAGATTTTCTGGAGTCAACGAGATGGATTGTGGCACTTAATTGAAGTGTCGCGTACCCAAATTTGCGGAGAGTCCTGCGGTCGAGACTGCTGAGGGCTTGGCCTCCAAGTAACTTCCGAGGACTGTAATCTTCCCGAAAGGGAGCCATGTCGAAGCAGTGTCGTAATCTATTTACATCGAAAATAAAAAGGTGGCACTATGTCAATAGCAATGTTTGACACGAATCCAAAACTATTGAATGTGCTACTAAAGGACTGCCATTCAGGCTCAATCCAGCTACCCGATTTTCAACGCTCATGGGTTTGGGATATTGACCGCATTATCAGCCTTATTGCTTCGATTTCGCGGTCATTTCCGGTCGGCGCTCTGATGGCATTGGAAACTGGCGGCGAAGTTCAGTTCAAGCCCCGCCCGCTTGAGGGTTCGCCCGAATCCATCGCGACGGTTAGGCCCAATTCGCTACTTCTTGACGGTCAACAGAGAATGACCTCGCTATATCAGGTCACCTTGCGTGGAAAAGTTGTTGATACGGAAACCGTGAAACACAAGCCCATTCGCCGCTGGTTCTATATAGACATGGTGAAGGCACTCGATCCAGAGTGCGATCGGGAAGAGGCGATTGTCGCAGTCCCAGAAGACAAAAAATTACGTTCTGACTTCGGGCGAAAGGTCATCCTTGACCTTTCGAATCCAGAGGACGAGTACGAAAGCCATATGTTTCCGTTGACGAAAGTGTTTGACAGTATCGAATGGTTGCTCGGTTTCAATTCCTTCTGGAATGCTCGAGGCGAGGGAAGTCAAAAGAATGAATTGTTCAAGCAGTTCAACGATGAGATTCTCGGGAACTTTAACAATTATCAAGTTCCCGTAATCACGCTTGGAAAGCAAACTACCAAAGAGGCCGTCTGCGTCGTTTTCGAAAAAGTGAACACGGGAGGTAAGCCTCTCGATGCCTTTGAGCTCATCACTGCTATGTATGCGGCTGACAATTATCTGCTCCGGGATGATTGGTACGGCGGATCGGGCCAGGAAGGTTTGGCGCAGAAGTTTCGCGTGGAAGGTAAGGCCCACTTCGCCAAAGAGGGCATCCTGGCGGATGTGAGCAATATTGATTTTCTGCACGTAATTTCGCTTTTCCATACCCGAGAGCAACGTCGAATCGCTATCGCGGCCGGCAAGACGGATAAAGAACTCCCTCAAGTGACGGGCAAGCGCCAGGCGCTCTTGAGCCTTCCACTGGGTGCATACCTGGAGCACAAAGACAAGGCCGAATTGGGCTTCAGGCGGGCTGCGCAATTTCTCCATCAACTTCACATATTTCGCACGTATGACCTGCCTTACCAGTCGCAACTCATCCCACTTGCTGCTGTCCTGGCGGACCTTGGCCAAAACTGGCAACACACTGAGAAAACCAAGAAGCTTCAGCGATGGTTTTGGAACGGAGTCTTTGGGGAGCTTTATGGCTCGACCATCGATACTCGTATTGCTAAAGACTTCGTCGAAGTCATGGAATGGCTTGAGAATGATGGACCCGAGCCTTCGACCGTGAGTGAAACAGAATTTCGAGCTGATCGACTTAAGACCATGCGCATGCGACTCTCCGCCGCGTACAAAGGCATGAACGCACTGGATGTGGCAAGAGTCATCCACGCGGAGCTTGCCCCGGCACTGTCCGTAAGCCAGTGTCAGAACATCCTGCGACAGCGTTTGATCGAGGAATTCAAGGGCAACGT
>CAIQPV010000250.1 GCA_903873725.1 uncultured Nitrosomonadales bacterium | reverse complement strand
GCACTGGATGCGTGATCGGTACGTACAGCTCGTCTCCAGGCGCCACAGTTTGTCTTCTCTGTGCTATTGGGACTTACCAAACTGCATCTACGAGCTCGAGCGTATGCGTTGCATGCGCAGCAGGCTTTTTCGCCTCTGCACAGCCTATGTCATCTTGTGCAATTTGTTCAACAACGCCATGTGTTAATATTTATAAGGGAGGCTCCCATGTTTAAACTTGCTCTTCTCGCTGCTGCGGCTCTTTTTTCTTTTGCTGGCGTTGGCAACGCAACGACGGTTGATGTCTTATTGGGGGATGGGGGCGCTGTTAGCTACAGCACAGGCGGAACGCTGGTGCCGAACATCGATTTGATGAATATTTGGCTGAATAGATCGCCGCCGCTTTCTGGCGGTGCGGTTCTGCAATCTGGAACGAACATCTCTCCTTGGCTCATAATTCAACCGACTGGATCGCTCTATGGTATACCCTGACTCAACGATAACCCGAAAAAGAGCTTGACGCAGATTTTGGGATAGATTCTTGTACGGGAATGATACGCGCAGGATTTTTAGACGCCGAAAGTCGGCAGGATTTGATCGAGTTGGCACGGGACGGGACAACCGAGCATCGGTTGGCGCGTCGGGCGAATGCGCTTTTGCTGCTGGACAAGGGGTGGAGTTGTGAACGCACAGCCGAGGCGTTGTATCTTGACGACGACACGATCCGAACGTGGCATGGACTGTATAAAGAGGACGGGATTGAGGGGCTGGTTGATTTTGGCTACGAAGGCGGCGCTTGCCGCTTGAACCTGGAACAACAGGAAAAGCTGAAACTATGGATCACGCAGACGTTGCCGCGCACGACACGACAGATCGGAGCGTGGATCGAGCAAGAGTTCGAGATTGTCTATCAAGGACGCTCTGGCCTGATCGCGCTGATGCGCCGTATGGGAATGGTTTATCGCAAGCCCAAAACCGTGTCGCGTAAACTTAACGTCGAGAAGCAGAAAGCCTTTATCGAAGCCTATAACGCGCTTCTGAATGGCTTATCGGACGACGAAGCCGTGCTGTTCGGCGATGCCGTGCATCCAACGCATGCCGTGCGTCCGGTCGGTTGCTGGGGGCCTGAAGACACGCCGCTTGTGGTGGAGCAAAACAGCGGGCGGGACCGACTTAACATCCACGGCGCGATTGATCTGGAGACAGGCAAAAGCTGCATGATCGAAGCTTTGACCGTCAATGCTGTCAGCACGATTGCGCTGTTATCGGCGATAGAAGCGTTCTATCCGAACAAACGTAAAATCCATTTGTTTCTCGACAACGCCAGATACCATCACGCCGAAATGGTTCAGGAATGGCTATCCAGACCGGACTGTCGCATCGTTTTGCATTTTGTGCCGACCTACTGCCCACATCTGAACCCCATCGAGCGATTGTGGGGGCTGATGCACAGAAACGTCACCCACAACAAATGCTACGCCAAGTTCAACGACTTCTGCACCGCCGTACTCGGCTTCCTGCGCGAAGAAGTTCCGAAAAACTGGCAGAAATACGCCGATTCAGTAACCGACAACTTCCGCGTCATTAACCCAAAGGATTTTCGGGTTCTCGCGTGAACAGGGTATAGCGCGTATCTTTTTGTCTTTCCGAAGAGCATCCAAATCAGGTTTGGGGTTATCACACTTTCGAGAAACCAACAGGTCAATTGTCTGGTCTGAAAGATGCTTGATAACGCTTTCGATATTGAAATCTTTAAGCAGGTCTTTCATCGGCGAATACCTTTTCTGGTTCAACCTCGACTATCTTTCCGTCTCTCCAAATCACGAGTTTGGTGTTTGTTTGACGCGCTTTTTCAATGGCCGCATTGGCGACAGCAGGAAAACCAAGATCAATTTTCTTGATGATTGCGTCTGTGGATGGCTGGGTCATGGGGTTACTCCTTGGCTGCGGCGTTAATCTGGTTCCAAAGCACGGGATCAATGATGGTCAATCCGGCCTCAGTCTTTTCGGCAATCTTTGATGGGGCAACGCCCATAACGGCTGTCGTGCTGTCGTAAATCACAGCCTTATCGACCAATGGCATAAATAACTCGGTGAGATTTTTTAATCCGGCGGCATAGCGTCGGCGGATCGTCGTCTCTGGAATATCATGGCCACCCTGTTTGACGCGGGAGCGCACGCGCTGTACGGCCATGTCTGCCGAGGGTAGCCAGAGAAATATCAAGGTCGTCAGATAACCCGCAGCCTTGGCCTGTTTAAGCGTCTCGACGTGATGATGTCCGGCGCAGGTGGTTTCAAAGGCAAAATTGGCATGAGACTGGATCAGGCCATTCACCCGATCAATCATAACTCGGCCTGCCATGATGTTGGCCGTGGCAGGCTTCAGGGGATTAAGGCCACGGGCTATTTCATCGGCATTAACAAACTCGAACACATCAAGGTATTGTGACAGCAGCGTCATTGCCGCCGTAGTCTTGCCAGCCCCGTTTGCACCACCGATCATAAACAAATTAGGCTTCATGCTGCCCGTTCTTTCCCTGTCTTAATGCTTTTTCCGGCAGACATCATGGCCTTCGTTGCCCGCTCTATGGATTCACGCACGGGATCGAGATTGAGTCGAGCGTAAATTTGCGTTGCCTGCTGTGATTTATGCCCCAACGATTTTCCGATGACAAAACCGCTGGCACCGGTGGATGCCTGCCAACTACCAAGCGAGCGGCGCAGGTCGTGAATGCGCAAATCCTTAATGCCAGCCCGCGCCAACACGCGCTGCCATGCCCTCTTTGGATCAGTAAAATGGCCGGACTTACTATTATCGACGGGGAAAACCCATTCGCTGTTGGTTCCAAGCCTTCGCCGATCAAGAATTTCTATCGCTTGCAACGAGAAAGGAACGGTTAACGGGTCGCCGTTCTTGGTTTCGGGAATCCGCCATTCGGCGCGTTCAAATTGGATTTCATCCCAGCGCATGGCCAGAACATTGGACTTCCGCGCCCCCGTCAGCAGGGAAAGCATGATGTAGTCTCTTGCGGTCTGATTATCTTCCGCTTCCAGTGCCGCAAAAAATCGCGGCAATTCGTCAGGTTGCAGAAAACGGTCGCGTGATTTCTCACGAAACTTGCGAATGCCCTCTGCTGGATTGGTGCCG
>CAIQPV010000249.1 GCA_903873725.1 uncultured Nitrosomonadales bacterium | reverse complement strand
GATCCACCACCGACTGCTCTTCGCAGCCCTTCTTCCACCGACACCGGCGGTATCCACCCCAACAGACTGCGCACTTTCGAAATATCCACCTGCAAATTGCAACACAAGCGCTTCACCGCATCACCCTTGCCGAGCAGATCCGCCCCCGCCTGAAGAGCCCACACTGGCACCGGCAACAGGCGTGCAGGCACCCCGGACGCGTGCGCCATGCCACGCACTAATTCGGTGGTGGACAGGTCTTTCCCGTCACTCACCAAAAAAGTCTGGTTGGCCGCTTGCGGATGGGTTATGCAAGTAACGATGAAATCTACCAGATTATCCAGCGCCACCAGACTACGCTGGTTGTGCACCGCGCCCAGCGGCAGAGGCCAACCACGCTGCACGGCGCGCATGAGGGCGGCAAAGTTGGCCTTGACACCGGGGCCATAAACCAGTGGCGGGCGGACGATTACCACCTCCATACCCGTGTCTGCGGCAAGTTGGCGTAAGCCCAGCTCAGCCTCATGCTTGCTCAAGCCGTAGCCGTCTTGCGGGTCGGGCGCGTCAGCTTCGGTGAACGCTCGGCCAGGCAGCGTGGCCTCGCCATTCACCTTGATTGAGCTGATAAACACAAAACGTTTGACTCCCGCCGCTGCCGCTTGGCCGGCAAGGTTCAGGGTACCCTCCACGTTGACAGCGCGAAACGCAGTCAGTGGGTCGGTCGCGGTGTCGTGCATGACATGAACGCGAGCGGCGAGGTGGACTATCGTGGCGATGCCCACAAGTGGCGTGTGCCCACCAGCCAAATCAGCCCGGGTACCAAGGCACACTGGCTGATCACCAAGGCGCTTAACGAGCGCCTGGCCTACAAACCCGGTGCCTCCGGTAATTAGTAAAGTCAAGCCCGCTCCTAGTGTCAATTTCCCACCGTCGTCCGAAAAAACTCCAACGCCTTGAATGGATAGCGCAGCAACATCTTCAACCAATTGGTCGGTATGGAGTTTGACCGGCAAGCGCGCATCATCTCGCGGTTGAGCTGCAGAGTAGCCCGCCAACCACTCGTGCTGATGCCACCCATTTGCATACGCACCAATGATTCCGGCAAGTGCCGGTGGCGCAGTTCAGGGTGTTTGAAAACCCGGGCGATGAACTCAAAGTCTCCTGCGATACGGTAGTCTGTTCGAAACGTGCCAAAACGCTCAAACAAAGCGCGGCGAACAAACAGTGCAGGGTGTGCGGGCATCCACCCCCAACCTAACCTGCCCGCAGTGAACCTGCCCGAGTTGTAACGGCGGACAACAACGTCCTGGTGTCCAGGCCGGAAAAACTCAACATCGCCGTACAAGGCATCAAGCTGTTCTTCTTGCATCGCCCTAGCAACCCTTGCCAACACATCCGCGTCTTTGTAAAAATCATCAGCATTCAGGAAGGCCACCACATCACCCGTGGCCAGTTGAATTCCTTTGTTCATTGCGTCGTAAATGCCACGGTCCCGTTCAGAAACGAGCTTGGCGACATGGGGCCCTTCGGTGGACACAACGTCCAACGTATTGTCTGTTGATCCACCATCGATAATGATATGTTCAGTATCCCCATACGTTTGCTCGCGCACTGACGTTAGTGTGTCACCAATTGTTTTTGCCGAGTTATAGCAAACGGTAATGATGGTTATTTTCATTCTGTAATCGATCCTAGAGTGATGCCTTGATCAGCTGCGCGTCAAATTTTGACTGTGCCATTGCAGAGTTCTTTTTCTAACGGAAGCTTTATTTTCAACCGAAGGCGGATTCAGGTCTGAAGTGCACCTGACCACCATATCTTCTTCAGATCACTTTGCGTGATCCGTCTGCGCACCGTGAAGACCGAACCTAAGCGACAGCATGCGAGTGCCAAGGGCGAAAAGTAAGGCCACTCGCCAACGAATCATTCTTGGCAGTGATTGCCGACTCGAGGGACTCACGTTTCCGGTATGTCGGCGATATTGCAGAAGTGGGATCGACAAGTAGACCACCCCCCCGGTCATACGACCAATGGCGCCGAACCACATATCGTGCATCGGTGCTTGGCGAGGCACAGGCAATGCAGCTGCCAACAGAGAACGCCGAAACGCCATCGCGCATCCCAGGTAGCGATTGCGCCACACGGTGGCCATGACGCTGCCATTGAAGCCGTGCCTATTGGCCATAAATGACTGGGCGATCACTAGCCCTTGCGCATCGATCACCTGAGCGTCCGAGATCACCACCAACGCCTTCGGATCTTGTTCGAAGGCAGCAACAATGGCCGAGCGCTTGCCAGGCAGCCATACATCGTCCTGGTCGCACAGAAAAATGAACTCATTCTTTGACAAATAAAGCCCGCGTTCAAATGTAGCAGAGACACCAACGTTAACCGGATTGCGGATGACCCGAACCTCAGCAGAATCCAACGATTCAAGTAGTGCAAGTGTCCCATCTTGAGAGCCATCATCCACGATGATGAGTTCGTCACCAGGCAGCAATTCATGCAGTACCGACTGGAGCTGTTGATGTAAATAGCGAGTGCCATTGTAGGTCGCCATGACGACTGACACGGATGGGTTATTAGTCATTTTCATTTGGGTTGGAGAATGTTCATGGCTGCGCGGACGCATACACCGACTAGGGAGGGCCGACGCGTTGACAACATCAATTTGAGCGTCCGGCCCAAATGCCAAAGTAAATGAAGAAACGGAGAGTATTGCGGCCCGCTTCGCAAGAATGCAAGTTCGGCGGCAAGGATCGCACGATACCTTTCTATGCCCATCGATTTCATCGATTGAACTGACAATGAATGCTCGACCCGGGCTGATGATACGGCTATGCTTTCCCCAGAAAGTTGCAGCTCACGAAACAACCAGTGATCAAGATAGTCGAGAGTGAAAGTGGCCGGGATCGGCAATATCGAAGTCAGTGATTCTGTACGGACAATTGAAGCAGACGCGATCGCAGTCAGACCGACGCCATCTTCGAATGCAGTTTTCTCATCTTGCGGAGCGTAAACGCGCCCATAGGACGTGATTCGAGATGGCGAGATTGGCGTAAGTCCATCAAACACACGGGGTACGATGGCACAGAGAGGCCTGTCATGCGCCGCAGTGGCCCATGCGCGCTCCGCGTCCAGGAAAAAATCCTGTGGAAGATCGGTATCGTGATCAAGGAAGAGTATCCATGGGTACCCACGCTGGCGTGCTACTTGCAGAGCTTTCAAATATGCTGCTCGTGTGCCCCCATTTGAAGGATCTCGAAAGAAATCAAATTCAATTTCTCTATTATTAGTATCAATTTGCTCTAATGGACTATTATCATAAACCAGACAATATTTCAAATAAAACCGAGACGATGATGTGTACGATCCATTCATCCACGACATCAATCGGTTAAAACTAGGCACATCTTCAATTT
>CAIQPV010000248.1 GCA_903873725.1 uncultured Nitrosomonadales bacterium | reverse complement strand
GTAGAGTATCGGTCTCCAAAACCGAGGGTTGGGGGTTCGAGACCCTCCTGGCCTGCCAGTTACAAGTAAACGGACAGAACGCATGGCGGACAAGATTAAATTAGGCGTGGCTTTCCTGCTGGTTGCAGCGGGGATCGCAGGCTTTTACGCGCTCCACGAGAGCGCTTCCGTGGTGAAACTGGCGGTGATGTTGCTGGGATTGTTGCTGGCCGCTGCTGTAATTTGGACGACGGATCCCGGCAAGCGCTTGATCATATTTGGCAAGGAATCTGTGACCGAATCCAAACGCGTGGTTTGGCCAACGCGCAAGGAAACCATACAAACGACCGGAGTGGTGATCGCGTTTGCAGTGACCATGGCACTGTTCTTGTGGGCGGTGGATGCAAGCCTGATGGTGGTAGTCAATAAACTGATGGGACGGAGTGAGTAATGGCCAAACGTTGGTATGTTGTTCATACGTACTCGCAGTTCGAGAAAAGCGTACAGCGTGCATTACTGGAACGCATTGCGCGTACAGGTATGCAAGACCTGTTCGGTCAGATTCTGGTTCCGGTCGAAGAAGTGGTTGAATTGAAAACGACTGAAAAACGGGGTCAGCAAAAAGTTCTCAGTGAACGAAAATTCTTTCCCGGTTATGTGCTGGTCGAAATGGAAATGACCGATGAGAGCTGGCATCTGGTCAAGAACACACCTAAAGTCACGGGTTTTCTCGGCGGGTCTGCGATGAAACCCACGCCGATCAGCCAGAAGGAAGTGGACACCATCATGCAACAGATGCAGGCGGGTGTTGAGAAGCCGCGTCCCAAGGTATTGTTCGAGGTGGGCGAGGCAGTGCGCGTTAAGGAAGGGCCATTCACGGACTTCCACGGCACAGTTGATGATGTCAATTATGACAAGAATAAATTGCGGGTGGCAGTGACCATTTTTGGTCGGGCGACCCCAGTGGAACTGGATTTCGGGCAAGTCGAAAAAGCGTGATGGGTGACGAGTGATCGGCGATAGGGCGTTCCCGTTCACCTTTCACCCATTACTTTTCACTGTAGTTTAAAAACGGGGAGCGTGTCGGAGTAATGGCGGTATGCGTTTAACCCACTCATAAGGAGTAGCAACGTGGCAAAGAAAATAGTCGGCTATATCAAGCTGCAAGTGCCTGCGGGCAAAGCAAATCCCAGCCCACCCATCGGCCCGGCATTGGGCCAGCGTGGATTGAATATCATGGAGTTCTGCAAGGCGTTTAACGCGCAGACCCAGGGCGTTGAGCCCGGTCTGCCGATCCCGGTTGTGATCACCGCTTTTGCGGACAAGAGCTTCACTTTCATCATGAAGACGCCGCCCGCGACCATTCTGATCAAGAAGGCTGCCGGTGTGCAGAAGGGTAGCAAGACGCCGCATACCGACAAGGTGGGTAAACTGACCCGCAAGCAGGCGGAAGACATCGCAACGACCAAGATGCCCGATCTGACGGCCGCCGATATGGATGCCGCAGTGCGCACCATTGCCGGCAGCGCCCGCAGCATGGGTATTACCGTGGAGGGCGTATAACATGGCACACGTTTCCAAGCGTTATAAAGCGCTCGCCACCAAGGTGGACCGTAATAAACTTTATCCTCTGGCTGATGCCTTGAATCTGGTGAAAGAAACCGCCAAGGCCAAGTTTGACGAGTCGATTGATGTGGCTGTCAATCTCGGCATCGATGCCAAGAAATCCGACCAACTGGTTCGTGGTTCCGTCGTGTTGCCCAAAGGCACCGGCAAGACTGTGCGCGTGGCCGTATTCGCCCAGGGTGCCAAGGCTGAAGAAGCCAAGGCCGCCGGTGCTGACACCGTCGGATTTGAAGATCTGGCGGAGAGCATCAAGGCTGGCAAGATGGATTTCGATGTGGTGATCGCTTCCCCGGATGCAATGCGTATTGTCGGCCAATTGGGTCAGATTCTCGGCCCGCGCGGTTTGATGCCTAACCCCAAGGTAGGTACGGTATCCGCTGACGTGGCAGGTGCGGTGAGAAATGCCAAGGCCGGACAGGTGCAGTACCGCACCGACAAGAACGGTATCGTGCAATGCACAATCGGGCGTGCTTCGTTCACGCCGGAAGCGTTGCGCGAAAATATTCTGGCTTTGATTGATGCGTTGAACAAAGCACGACCTGCTGCTGCCAAAGGCGTATACCTGAAAAAGGTATCTGTATCCAGTACCATGGGCGTCGGCATCCGTATTGAACAAGCAAGTTTGGCTGCATAAATTTTCGAATTTGCGGTATGGCGCGCAGTTGCACCATACCGCTGGAAGGCTTTGGACTGCTGGCATGATAGGCAGATTATCAAAGACAGCAGGGGCATCAGGAATCAGAGGTCAGAAATCAGATGACCGAAATCCGGATGCTTAATTGAAGGACGAAGTGGTCTGGTATTAGGGGTTTACTGATCCCCGATTTCTGATTTCTGATTCCTGAACCCAGCTTAGATGGTGTGCCCATGAGCAAGAGTTATTTTTATCTTGGCTTAAGGACGCGGTTGTTAATGATGGAATATTTAACTTTAGTTTAATGTTCCGGTTGAAGAGGGAGAAAGACATTGGGTCTTAATCTGCAACAAAAGCAGGCGGTGGTAACTGAAGTGAGTGCTCAAGTGGCACAAGCTCAGACTATCGTTTTGGCAGAGTACCGTGGCATAGCAGTGGCAGATATCACCAAGCTGCGTGCGAATGCGCGCAAGTCAGGAGTGTATTTTCACGTATTGAAAAACACGCTGGCACGCCGTGCCGTGCAGGGAACTCCATTTGAAGCCTTGGCAGAAAAAATGGTTGGTCCGCTGGTGTACAGCATCAGTGCCGATGCTGTTGCGGCTGCGAAGGTGGTGTATGAATTTGCCAAAACGAACGACAAACTGGTGGTCAAGGCAGGCGCTTACAACGGTAAGGCGTTGGACGCTGCGGGCGTCAATGCCCTGGCTACCGTTCCTTCCAAGGAAGTCTTGCTTGCGCAACTGTGCGGCTTGCTGCAATCGCCGCTCTCCGGTTTCGCACGCGTACTGAGCGCTGTGGCTGAACAAAAAGCAGCAGCTTAACCATCCACAATTAATCTATAAAGTTAGGAACTATAAAATGGCATTCGATAAAGACGCATTTTTGGCAGCACTGGACGGCATGTCCGTTCTGGAACTGAATGAATTGGTAAAGGCAATTGAAGAGAAGTTTGGCGTTTCCGCTGCTTCGATGGCTGCCCCAGCCGCAGGTGGTGGGGCAGCAGCTCCTGCTGCCGCTGAGCAAACTGAATTCACCGTGATTCTGAATGGCCCCGGAGATGCCAAGGTGAACGTGATCAAAGTGGTGCGTGCAATTACCGGTCTCGGCTTGAAAGAAGCCAAGGACTTGGTAGACGGCGCACCGAAACCGGTCAAGGAAGGCATTAACAAGGCTGATGCCGATGCCGTACTGAAGCAATTGATCGAGGCTGGCGCAACCGCTGAAATCAAGTAACTTTTGCATGTGGCAAAAGGCTGGCGGATCCCGTCAGCCTTTTCCGCTTTTTAAGAAGTTAACGGTCAGCGGGCGATGATTACGCCTCTTGTCCCTTGTCTTTTTCCTCGGTCGTGGAGATATCATGAACTATTCGTTTACTGAAAAAAAACGTATCCGTAAGAGTTTCGCAAAACGGATCGGTGCTTTGCCGGTGCCTTTTTTGCTGTCCACCCAGTTGGAGTCTTATAGCGCTTTCCTGCAGGCCGACTTGCCGCCTGAACAGCGCATCAATGACGGCTTGCAGGCCGCGTTTAACGGAATTTTTCCGATCGAGAGCCATAACAAATATGCGCGCCTCGATTTCGTCAGCTACGCGCTGGGGTTGCCGCCGTTCGACGTGAAGGAATGCCAGCAACGCGGGTTGACTTACGCCTCTCCGCTGCGCGCGCGCGTTCGGCTGACTCTGCTGGATAAGGAAGCATCTAAGCCTACAGTGAAGGAAGTGAAGGAGCAGGAAGTCTATATGGGTGAGATCCCGCTGATGACGCATACGGGTTCGTTCGTTATCAATGGCACCGAGCGCGTGATCGTGTCACAGTTGCACCGCTCGCCGGGTGTATTCTTCGAGCATGACCGTGGTAAAACTCATAGCTCCGGCAAGTTGCTATTCTCTGCGCGCATTATTCCTTACCGTGGTTCTTGGCTGGATTTTGAATTCGACGCGAAAGATTATGTATATTTCCGTATTGACCGCCGTCGCAAAATGCCGGTTACTATCTTGTTGAAGTCGCTGGGTTATACTCCTGAACAGATATTGGCCGCATTCTTTGAGGTTGATACATTTTTGTTCGGCAAAAAAGGTATCCAGTTTGAAGTGGTGCCGGAACGTTTGCGCGGTGAAATCGCGCGTTTCGACATTGCTGGCAAAGGTGGCAAAATAATCGTGGCTTCGGGTAAACGTATTACCGTGCGCCACATCCGCGAGATGCAGGAAGCCGGCATCGATAAATTGGCGGTGGGTGACGACTTTTTGTTGACCCGTGTGTTGGCGCATAACGTGGTAGACAAAGACAGCGGCGAAATTATCGCCAATGCCAACGACGAGATTACCGAAACCCTGCTTGGCAAATTACAGGCGGCAGGGATCGCGAAGATTAACACCTTGTATACCAATGATCTGGATCAGGGATCTTTCATTTCGCAGACCTTGCGAGCTGACGAAACAACCGACCAGTGGACAGCGCGTGTCGCCATTTACCGCATGATGCGTCCCGGTGAGCCACCTACCGAAGACGCAGTGGAAAATCTGTTCAACGGCCTGTTCTTCTCGGAAGAACGTTATGACTTGTCGGCTGTGGGTCGTATGAAATTCAACCGCCGTGTCGGGCGTGAAGAGCTGACCGGTTCCGGCATCCTGTCCAATGACGACATTGAGTCGGTAATCAAGATTCTGGTCGAATTGCGCAATGGTCGCGGCGAAATTGACGACATCGACCACCTCGGCAATCGGCGCGTGCGCGCGGTGGGTGAGTTGGCGGAGAACCAGTTTCGTGCCGGTCTGGCGCGCGTTGAGCGTGCCGTGAAGGAACGTCTCGGCCAAGCCGAAACGGACAACCTGATGCCGCATGACCTGATCAATGCGAAGCCGATTTCCGCTGCGGTGAAGGAGTTTTTCGGTTCCAGCCAGTTGTCACAGTTTATGGATCAGACCAATCCATTGTCGGAAGTGACGCACAAACGCCGTATTTCCGCACTGGGCCCGGGCGGTTTGACACGCGAACGTGCAGGCTTCGAAGTGCGCGACGTGCATCCGACGCACTATGGCCGCGTATGCCCGATCGAAACACCGGAAGGCCCGAACATCGGCCTGATCAACTCGCTGGCGCTGTATGCGCGCACTAATAATTACGGCTTTATCGAAACGCCTTACCGCAGGGTGATCAAGGGTAAGGCGACCGATGATGTGGATTATCTGTCCGCGATTGAGGAAGGCAAGTTCACCATCGCGCAGGCCAACGCCGAACTGGATAAGAAAGGCCATTTCACCAATGACATCGTGTCGTCGCGTCAGCACAATGAATTCGTGCTGGCCACACCGGAAAAGATTGAATACATGGACGTGGCTCCAGCACAGGTGGTGTCGGTGGCTGCTTCGCTGATTCCGTTCCTGGAACACGACGATGCGAACCGCGCATTGATGGGTGCCAACATGCAACGTCAGGCAGTACCCTGTCTGCGTGCGGAAAAGGCGCTGGTCGGTACCGGCATCGAACGCACTGTGGCGGTGGATTCTGGCACGACCGTGCAGGCATGGCGCGGAGGTCGTGTGGATTATGTGGATGCGGGCCGTATTGTGGTGCGCGTCAACGATGAAGAAACCACGCACGGTGAAGTCGGCGTGGACATCTACAATCTGACCAAGTATACCCGCTCCAACCAGAACACCAATATTAACCAGCGTCCGCTGGTCAGAATGGGTGACGTGATTGCGCGTGGCGACGTGATTGCCGACGGCGCTTCCACCGACATGGGGGAACTGGCGCTGGGGCAGAATATGCTGGTCGCGTTCATGCCGTGGAACGGCT
>CAIQPV010000247.1 GCA_903873725.1 uncultured Nitrosomonadales bacterium | reverse complement strand
GCTGACTTGCTCGCCGGTGGAAACCACCACATCGAGTTCGCGCGGATCAGGATGATCCTGAATTTTTTTCGCCAAATCTATCAGCCGATTGGTTTCGCCGCTCATTGCAGAAACCACCACCACAACCTGATGGCCTTGCGCCTTGAATCTGGCCACGCGTTGCGCCAGGCTCTTGATACGCTCCGGTGTGCCTACTGACGTGCCGCCGTATTTTTGAACAATTAATGCCACGATACTTATACCTGCCTTACGAAAAGGGGGTGAATTTTACCTCAAGCAACTGCAAAAAAACAGCGGTCTCGTTCGGGCTGGCAATGCGCTGGCTCACTTGTCATTGGGCAAGGCACCAATTGCGGAACGGTTAGAATGCCCTCTTGCAAATTTTATGCAGGTATGGAACATGCTAAGAATTAATTGTAAGGGTCAATTTTTTACTGCCGAAGAACTGAGGCCCTCATGGGCGCAATATAATCCATTATAGTATTGTTTCTTCTACCTTTTGCAGGGGGTGGTATCTGTTCAGTTCTAATCAGACTTTGGGTACAATCAATTTCAATAATCATCATTCGGCACTCGCCTGCTGCTGTCGAATGACTGCCGATACCACCGTGGCACGCTACAATTGCAGAGAACTGGTGGACTTTGGATCAGGGAGTCAAGCGGAATGAAAAAGGAAACAATGAAAAAACTTTTGGCACTGCCAAAAGCAACCCAGGATAAGGTGTGGAAACAGGCAATGGATCGCCTGAAAAAGGAGAGCATGCAGAAAGCTGAAACGTTAAGTTCACAGGACAAAAAAACGCATAAACCCAGATAATCCATTGGATCAAGAATTCGTCATTCCCGCCTCCGACTACCCCATTCAAGGACTGGCTACAGCGGGAACCCAGTTGATTGAAAATGCCCGCACAGCGGGTCAATGCCAAGGTCTGTATGAACCAATTTTCGCTACCGATTCTTTCATTTGTAACCATGCGGACATCGGCCTTTATAACGAAGCTTATTTTTCTCCTGGTGTTTTCCATGGCCTGTAATTGGGCTTGGCCGGATATTTATAGCAACGGATTGCAGATGGATGTCAAAAGGGTCGGCCGCGTGTATTCTTTCACTGCCGCTTTTGATACTCCTTTAACAAAATGTGCCGCCTACCGTTTTCTGACTGATTATGAAACCGCAAAAAATATTCCCGGCGTGGTTGAGGTATTGGCGTATCGGCAATCTGCCAACAAAGTCAAAGTTCAGCTAACTGCCGATCAACATGTCCTGATTTTTAATGTTCGACTCCACTCTGCCATGGATGTCACTGAAAAACCTTTTGATAGCATCGCCTTCACACAATTGTCAGGTGATTTGAAGTCGTTTCAGGGAAACTGGCAAATTGAATCAAACCCACGAGGCAGCACCCTCGTGTTTAAAGGACTGGTGGAACCGGACACTTTGATTCCTTTGTTTATCATTGATCATTTTGTAAAAACCGGCCTGATCAACAAATTCAGCGCAATTGTCCAATTGACAGAAAAGCGTAAAGATATGCCGCAAATCATTTGTACAGACTGACACCGAATCCAGGAGCGGCCAAGGTGACCTTCCGTCTCCTGAAACAAACCGTTCATCCCTTTTTTTGACCCATTTATACCCGACCAAAAAAGCAGCCGAACGGACTTGGGGGCACAATTTATTTTTGCTATTGTCTTCCCACGCACTCTGTAAATACAGGGTATTTTCAAGTAAGGGGAAATAATCATGAAGTTAGTTGATCCAATCCGCTACGTACAACTCAAGTCGACCGGGCGATTGCCCTCCCCTAAAGGCTTGGCTTTGGCTATTGTCAGATTGTTGCAACAAGACGACTACAAGATCGATGAACTTGTTCGTTTAGTTCAGTCCGATCCGGCAATTGCCGGGGAACTGCTGAAATTCTCCAATGCCGCTTCCTTCGGCCACAGTCGTCCCATCGTCTCGCTTTCTGAAGCCGTCACTACCCTCGGTACACTCCGGGTACGCTTAATCGTTCTCGCGCTCTCTGTGCTGCATGGCCATCGTAGCGGACAATGCCCTCAATTTAATTATGAACAATATTGGGCGCGTGCCTTGGCAGGAGCTATTTCGGCCCAGGCCTTGGCTTCTTATGTCAAGATCAGTGGTGAGGAAAATTTCAGTGCGGGACTGTTATGCAGTCTTGGGGAGTTGGCTTTGGCCTCCATTTTTCCGGAACGCTATGGCGAGATAATTGCAACATCCGGCGATGACCTCCATAAACGACTTGCACTGGAACGGGAAGCGTTTGGCAACGACCACCGAGAACTGACCGCCACATTGCTGCTGGAGTGGGGCTTGCCGGAAGCGCTGGTAACTGCAATTTATCATTGTGAAGCTCCTGATGATGCAAGTTTTCAGGATGGGTCACGGATTCACGGACTGACTTTATCCCTCCACGTCGCGCTCGCCATGGCAAAAATTTGCGTGGCTGATGAAGGAGCACGCTGGTCAATGTTGCCGAATCTGTACACGAAAGCCGCCAGATTGGGAATCAGCACGGAGGATATGAATTCCATGGCAGATAGTATCACCGCAAGCTGGCAGGAATGGGGGGATCTGTTAAAAATTCAGACTCGTGAAATCACTTCATTTGCCGAATTGCTTGCATCATATCAGCCAAGAGAACTGGAATCCACATCTCCGGTATGCGAATGGCCAAATAACAAGTCAGTACTGTTAATCAGCACGGTATCACCGGAATTCTCAGAAATTATCGGCCAGCTTGAGGCAAATGGTTATGCGGTAAAGTTTGCTTCCAATTCTACTGACGGCCAAGTTATGGCTATTGAAGAAAAACCGGATTTAATTCTGGTTGAAATGTCCTCGCCCGGGATAGACGGTTCCGCATTCTGCAAGGCGTTGCGGGGACATTCCCTGGGACAGGCTACCTACATTATCTTACTTGTCAATCATGAAGATGAAGGTCTTCTTTCACAAGCGCTCGATATGGGCGCGGATGATATTTTACCGCAGCCAATCACAGCCCTTGCGGTGCATGCCAAATTACGAAGCGCTTTCAAAATACTTCAATTACAAAAAGAGCTTGTCAAGGAACGCAATGGGCTGGTTAATTCGGCCGGAGAGTGGGCCGGAACGAATCGGCGGCTGACACAAGTGGCAATGACCGACCCTCTGACACAACTTGCCAATAGAAGGCATGGGCAGGATTTTCTTTCTTCCGAGTGGGCATTTGCCAAGGCAAACAACCTTCCTCTGGCTTGTTTGATGATCGATATAGACCATTTCAAGAATGTCAATGACCAGAATGGCCACAAAGCCGGCGACGCGATACTGGTAAAGCTTGCCAATTTATTGCAAGCGAGCTCCCGAAGCGGGGACCTGGTATTTCGCTTTGGTGGAGAAGAATTTTGTATTATTTGCTCCGGTGCCACGCTGGAAATGGCCTGCGCTGTTGCCGAGCGGGTACGCAGAAATGTGGCCGGTCAGGCTTTTCAATTTGGTGATATTAAAATTTCGGTCACCGTCAGCATTGGCGTGGCAACAATGACCCCGGTACATGTAGATGAAGACGCATTGATTCACGATGCTGACGCGGCGATGTATTGCGCCAAAAAAGCCGGCCGCAACCGGGTAATGTCCAGCGTGCTGACACACACCGTAATGAAACGCCAGATCGACTGGCCGCTAATACACACACAGCATGAACTGGCTGAAATAGCCAAGTTGCAACACAAAAGGCAGAACATTTACCCGTTGCAAGGCAAAACTGTCGGCCAAATCCTGATGCATCATGGCATTATCAGCGATGAAACCATAAGTGTCGTGCGTGCCATTCAAAAGAGAGAGGCTTACAAAAACAAGCCGATAGGCGAAACGCTGGTCGAGATCGGAATAGTCAATCAAGATATGCTAACCCGTTCGTTGCTTATCCAGGCCGGAATTCCGATGGCGGATGTATTGTCGATCGACATTCCTCCTGAAATCATAAAGATCATCCTAATCGCAAAGACTCACGATAAACTTGCCGTGCCGATCGGCAATTACCATAACACACTGTATCTGGCCGTACCCGATCCTTTTACGTTTACGGACCAGCCATTTTTTACGGTAATGACCGGCATGAAGGTTAGCCTTGTGTTTGCGCCGATGCATGACATTGTTAACCGTCTGAACATACATGGTTTTTCCAGGAAGCACGGAGGAATGGCAAAGGAAGAGTTCAGTATTCCAGCCAAGACGGTCTAAAGAACTACCTGCCCGGCGCCAAAGATATGGCAACAGGCTCTTCACGAATTGGCAGATTAATGAGGGTGGCAAACGCGGCGAGTGCCATATCCGCATACCACATCCAGCCATAGTCTCCAAACCGGGTAACCGCCAGCCCGCCAAGGTAAGCGCCGAGAAAGCCGCCAATCTGATGGCTCAGCAACGCAAGTCCGAACAATGTCGCCAGATAACGGATACCGAAAAGCTTCCCAACAATGGCTGCCGTAGGTGGTACGGTCGCCAGCCAGGTAAAACCGAGGCCGGCCGCAAACAGGTAGAAGTTAAGTTCGTTCCGGGGCAACAGCAAATACAGACCGATCAGTAATACGCGCGAACCGTACATTGCGGCAAGAATATACTTGCTGCGGTATCGGGAGACACACGAACCTGCATATAGACTGCCAAATATGTTCGACAAACCGATGATAGCGAGAGACCAACTTGCTACCGAAGGCGGTAACCCGCACAAGTTCACTTCGCCCGGCAAGTGCGTGGTCAGAAAAGCAATATGAAAACCGCAGGTAAAGAAGCCGGCATGGAGTAGCAGATAGCTCGGGTTCCGCATGGCTGTGGCGATAGTTTTCAGTACGCCGGAATCATCCCTATGCATGATTTTGACTTCCACCGCCCCGGTCAATTTACCCACCAGCGGGAGCGCCAATAATGCAATCGCCGCCATCGACCACATTGCCGCCATCCAGCCCGCTGTCTGAATTATCTTTTGCAGGATCGGCGCGAAAACAAACTGGCCAAAAGACCCGCCTGCGTTGATGACCCCGGAAGCAGAGCCTCGTGCCTCAACTGGCAAACGCTGCGCTGCCGCGCCAATCAACACGGAAAAGCTGCCAGCCCCCGCACCGATCGCTGAAAGCACACCGAGCGAAACATTCAGCCCGAAACCGGAACTCATGAACGGGGTGATGGCGCTGCCCAACGCCAAGAGTAGCAGTCCGCCAATCAGCACGATGCGCGGGCCAAAACGGTCAGCCACAGCCCCGGCAACCGGCTGGAATGCACCCCAAGTGAATTGTCCGATTGCCAAAGCCAGGCTGATGGTGGAAATGCCAACTCCTGTCGACGCATCAATCGGTCCGATAAACAATCCCAGTGACTGGCGCGTACCCATGGACACCATCATGATCCCCGCCGCCGCCAAGGTTACGATCAAAATGTCGGGGCGGCCTAATGAACGAAACATATAGTGTTTTCCATCGGCATAGGGGCAGCCAATATCTGTGTTGGCAGTTAAATAATTTACTTGCGGGGTTGGCAGTCTCCCGCGATACTCCGGGCACGATTAAGTTGAATAGTGAAGGTGGTCAAAAGGGATATTCCCAAGCAGCACGTATCAAGAGCAAGGACGCTTTCTGTATGAATGTGTGGATCGTATAAGTTAACCACTCCAACCAGCTAAACAGAACGTTCCTCGACGCCTTTTTGCTCGACTGCAAACAATACCGCTGCCTCAACCCTTGAAGTGAGATTAAGTTTGGTAAGAATGTGGCGGACATGCTGTTTTACTGTATCGTTACTGATGCCCAGCGTCATGGCAATGGCCTTGTTGCTTTCACCGTGCGCCAAAAGTTGCAAAATTTCGCGCTCACGTTCAGTCAATGACTTCAAGGTATTTTTTCCCCCTTGATCTTGCGCTCCATGTTGCAAAATACCAATCATTTTGGACGTCATCGCCGGCGCCACCACCAATTCGCCGGCTGCGACTCTTCGGATTGCGTCCACCACATCGTCAGGAGCCATGTCCTTGAGGAGGTACCCGCGCACGCCGGCACGCAAGGCATTGGCCAAGTCGGATTCGGCATCGCTCATGGTAAGGATCAAAACGGGAGTGAGAAAGCCCTCCTTGCGTATTCGCGCCAGCATCCCCAGGCCATTCACCGGCTCCATGCGCAGGTCCATGACCAGTAAATCAGGATGGTGCCCGCTTAACAGCGCGATCAGCTCGTCGCTATTGTCGGTAGCGCCAACCACCGCAATGCCGTAGCGGTGAGTAAGAAGCTCGGATAGTCCGCGCCGGCACAAACTATGGTCGTCTACCAGAATAACCCGTATTTTTTCACTCATTAAATCTTGCTCCATTCAAAGTCAAGCCGCAGAAAATTTTAACTGAACGCGTGTGCCTTTTCCTTGGACGCTTTCCATGTCAATTTCGCCCCCGATTCGCAGGGCGCGTTCACGCATAATCATCAAACCATAGTGCCCTTCGCCCGGGTTATCAATATACCCGACACCATTATCCTCGATAGTAAAAACGTAATTGCTATTGCTGCGTTCAACTGTCAGGTTGACGTGTGTTGCTGCGGAATGGGCCGTAACGTTGGCAACCGCCTCGCGCACGATAAAATAAACCTGTAGCTCATGTTCGATCGGTAGTTCAAGATTCGTAACCTGGTTCACGTATGTCATGGTAATGTCGGTGTACTTGCGGAACCGATCAACCAATGCCTGCAATGCATGCTGTAAACCCAGCGGATCCATTTGACACCGAAAATTGGTGATGATTTCACGCGCGGACTTCTGGCTGTTTCTCAATGCCTCATCAACATCTTCGGCACATTTAAGGGCAAGTTGCTCGTTGTTGGTACTCATTGCCTCAAGCAACAGACTCATGCGCATCCTTGCGTAGTACAAAGTATGGGCCAAGGAATCATGAATCTCATTAGCCATAGCCTGCCGCTCGGCCAGCAGCTTAATTCGCTGATTCCCAATATTCTTTCTCGCACTGTCCAGCGCAATGCCGATGAGTTCAGAGAATGGCCGGAGACTTTGTGCAACGTCATCAGGAACGTCTTCTGCCGCCGCAAAAAAAAGCGTAAAGACACCGATCAGATTGCCTCGATATTCGAGCGGCGCCGCAACCACAAATTTACATCCGGCACCGGAAAAATTGCGACTGGGCCGTTGTGCGCAAACGGCTGTGGTGGACGCATAAATACCCCTGTCACATGCGGCTTTACCACACACACCGCAATGGATATCAACGATACTCTCGTCCTCGCACACCTCTGAGGGTAAGCCGATAGCCCCGGCTATATGCAGCATCTGGCTGTCAGGAGATACTACACGGACAATACCACCGCTGGCACCAAGCGTCCCAATTACCGAGCCAAGCAAGCCTTCTATCAGGGTCCATAATTCGCCGGTGCCGGACGAGCCGGTAGCACGGCCTGTTTCGTCCGATCCAGTGGCGTGTACACCCGCCGCATCAATAGCAAGGGGCGGGTTGATTTCGCAGTCGTTTCGAAACAGCGGATTATTCAATATTCTCACCGCAAGTTGACATTGACACGTGATATATAGGCATGATGTTGGCTGATATGCAGAAACTACGTTGAATTTGCATATAATACATCAGGTTTAAAAACAACGTTTCCCCTGCGGTCTTTAGTCCTGACGCCTACGATAACCACATGAGAATCTTGTCAAAATAGCTGTATTAAAACGCCATGGTTCAACAAACCTGTCCCGAGTGAAATGGAAACACTAACCACAAACGATCTGACAAATAATCTGCATTGAAGTATAACAAACATACCCCACATGGGCTATAGGAGTTCCCCCCCGATATGGCTATATACATGAAATGCTCAAATTGCGTTTAATACTGATATTTTAAGTCGGCATTTTTTAGCCCGAATCTAGCTCAACTAAATGTCGCGGTAACAAATAGTAATATGAAGATATGCATTGTATCCGACAGCCATGACCGTTCCGATCCGTTGGTCATGGCCATAACCGAAGCGCAGGCTGCCGGGGCACAAGCCGTCATCCACTGTGGCGACCTGATCGGTGTCAACACCTTGCGCGCATCTCTCATGCTCGACATTCCAATCCACGCAGTCCATGGCAACAACATCGGCGATGTCGCAGCGCTGTACCGCATGATGGAGAAGACCAACCGTCTTTTTACCTATCACGGCCAGGAAGCCATGCTGGAGCTTGAAGGGCGCAAGATTTTCGTCACCCACATGCCGCACCACGGACTAGCCTTTGCCTGCACCGGCGGCTACGATCTGGTCTGTCACGGACACAGCCACACTGCACATGTTGAAGCACAAGCCAACATAAAAGGCGGGCATACCTGGCTTGTCAACCCGGGATCGGTCGCGGGTATAGATGCGCCGGGCGTGGATGCCGTCCCCACTTGGATACTCGGCGATCTTGAACAAATGACTTTCGAAATTCGCACCTTGCAGCAAACATCATTGGAGGCTTGAGTGACTGCCACTATCGCAACTAACCAGACCATACTCGTCGTCGGCGGCGGCATCGGCGGCATGACGGCGGCGCTGGAAGCCGCCGAATGCGGCAAACAGGTGATACTCGTCGAGCGCAATGCCAGCCTGGGCGGGCGCACCGCCCTGCTTTACCGGTATTTCCCCAAGATGTGCCACCCCACCTGCGGGCTGGAGATCAATCTGCGTCGCCTCAAGGCTAACCGCAACCTGCGCGTGTTGACCCAAGCCGAAGTGATGGAGGTCTCGGGCCAGCGCGGTGATTACACGGTGACACTGAAAATCTCGCCTCGCTACATCAACAGCAACTGTACTGCATGTGGCGAATGCGCCAAAGTGGTTGAGAAGGAAATTCCCAACCCCTACGAATATAATCTGTCCAATACGCGAGCAGCATACCTTCCGCACGCGATGGCTTATCCGCAGCACTATGTGCTCGACCCGTCCCTCATCGGCACGCCGGATGCGGATAAAGCAAAAGCCGCGTGCAAATACAACGCTATCGATCTTGACATGCAGGTCGAGACCGTAGAACTGAAAGTCGGTACTGTAGTCTGGGCAACGGGATGGAAGCCTTACGATGCGGCAAAAATTCAGCCCTACGGCTACGACCGCTTCGACAACGTCATTACCAGTCTGGAGTTCGAACGCCTCGCCGATCCGCACGGTCCAACCGGCGGCAAACTGCTGCGCCCTTCGGACGGAAAGGAAGCAAAAAACATCGCCTTCATTCAATGTGCAGGTTCGCGCGACGAGAACCATCTGCGCCACTGTTCACGTATCTGTTGCATGGCTTCGTTGAAACAAACTCAATATGTGCGCGAAGCCTATGGCGAAGAGGGTAAATCAACGGTGTACTACATAGACATACGCTCCATAGACCGTCTCGAAGATTTTTACCTGAAAGTGCAGCAGGACCCAACGGTGAAATTCATCAAATCCAAGGTTGCCAACATCAAGCTGGATGAAAAGAGCGGCAACCCGATCCTTCACGGTGTGGACACGGAAGGCTACCATCGCTATGCCGCGCAGCACGATCTGGTGGTGCTTGCGGTCGGCATGGAACCGGAAAGCAACGGCATCAAATTACCTTCTGACATCATCACCGATTCCTCCGGTTTCATTGAGGGCTCGGCTGATGGCGGCCAGTTCGGTGCGGGTGCGGCAAGCAGCCCGCTGGACGTGAATCGCGCAACGCAAAGCGCCACAGCGGCGGCGCTGCGTGCAATACAAGTGGTATACAAGACTTCCGCAATTGAGGGGGCACGATAATGGCTGAAATGAAGACTGCCGCTTACATTTGCTCGGGCTGCGGCCTCGGTGATCAACTTGATATTAAAGAACTATCAAAGATCGCACAGAAGGAAGGCAAGATGGCTGTAGTGCGCAACCATGCTTTCCTGTGCAATCCTGAAGGTGTGCAGATGATACGCGACGACATCGAAAAGGAAGCCGTCACCCATATTTGCATCGCAGCCTGTTCGCGCCGCGCCAAGACCGAAGCGTTCAATTTCCCTGAGG
>CAIQPV010000246.1 GCA_903873725.1 uncultured Nitrosomonadales bacterium | reverse complement strand
GGGTCTGAACAACAAAGTCAAAGTGACCATGAGAAAGTCCTATGGGTTTCGGACCTTCAGAATCACCGAGCTCGCCCTATATCACGTGCTTGGCAAGCTTCCTGAGCCCGAACTCACCCACAGGTTCTACTGACGAAGCACTTTTTCAAACCACTTCTGATCAAACGTATCCAGCTTGACACGACTGAGCGCACGCAGTCCGTCGGAGTCGTCTGCTTCGGCTTGCTGCATGCTACCCAGCGCGGGCTCCGGCGCTGCAATTTCCCGCTGAAATTGGCTTAAGGAAGTTGTCGTGTCGACAAGTCCCCAAATCCGCAAAGCCCCCCAGTAGACTGACGATGGCAAGCGAGCGACACCGCCGGAGTCGACCTTCGTTGATCCAATGATGCCTGTTTCACTCTCGCCATGTCGTTCAGTCAGCACCTTGGCCAGTTCGTTCTCGCGTGCCCGAAGGTATTTGTCGAGTTTCGTTCTGCGTTGCTCCGATGAGCTCAGCAGGAGATAGTCGCGGATCATGCGTGGAACCGTGATGAGGTACTTTGCTCTCGTCTGAATCGTTGAAAATCCAGGAAACATGCGATCGGCAAATCCATCACGCAGTGCACCGATACCCAATTCGTCCAGTGTTCCTGGCTCATTGAGTTGACTCAAAACCTGTCTCACCCGGTCGCGATCTGTAGAAGAAAAATCCACCCATCCGATCTGACTAGTTAGCGCCATATAAGTGTTCTCAAACCAAGCTTTAACGTAATACCGGCAGTCTTTATGTGCCAATTCGATTGCATTGACCAAGTGATCTGGAGCACAGTGACTTTTGTATTCACAGTTAACTTCTGACGGTTTGAGATGACACTCTTCCAGATACTGCGTTGTTTTTTAATTCAAGCCGCATCTTTATTTATGTGTCGCAGGTTGAAGTCATAAGTACTTCGCTGCCGCCGAAAGAAACTCCTTCTGCACCTTGGAGCGCAGCTCCGGTGGCGAGACCACCTGCACATCCGAGCCAAACCGCATGATGTCGCCGATCAATTCACGATCGTCCGAATAAGGAATAGACAACAGATAGCAGCCGTCCGGTTCGGTGGCGCTTTCCTGATGCGGGTGCCAGTTCTCGCCGGCCACCCAGCGTGCACGCTGGGGCGTGAACCTGAGCGTGGCCCAAGTGGGGTTGGCGCCGTTAAAGATGCCATAGCCGGCGGCAAAGGCCTGATCGATGGCTTGTTCAGCCACCTCCTTCGCTGCGGCCTCCAGCAGGTCGAGTCGGGTTATGGCATCAATGCTGAAGCTGCGCAGTTCGTTGCGAAGGTGGCACCAGGCGTCCAGATACCAGTTGTCGCGGTAATGTACTAAGCGCTGCGGCGACACTTCGCGCTCGGTTGTCTTGCCATTTTGTCGACTGAAGTGCCAGATCTTCAGGCGCTTGCGCGCCAGTGTGGCTGCGGCCACCAGCTCGAAGGACTTGGCCAGCACAGTGCGCTTGCCGGCATGGACGATGCGGATGCGCCTGGCCACGTCCTGGTTGGACAGGCCGTGCTTCTCCATCAGCTGGCCCAGGCGTTCCTTCAAGGGGCGCAGCTTGGGTCCCAGCAGGCCGGGCTCGAGCTGCTCCAGCAACTGCTGGATGGTGACCAGTGCAAGGATCTCGCCCTGGCTGAACCAGAGGCCGGGCATCTCGCTGTCGGTGTGGCCCTGCGCCAGGGTGTATCCACCCAGGTCTCGGTCGAACTCGATCGGCACATGCAGCTGGTCACGCAGCTTGGCGATGTCGCGTTTCAGGGTGGCGCGTGAGACCTCGAGCGTGGCCATCAGTTCCGCGGCCGTGATGGCACGCCGGTTGCTCAGCAAGCTCTTGTACCGATACAGCCGCACCACCTCACTCATACCGCCCCTTTTTTGTTTCTGATTTTATATTT
>CAIQPV010000245.1 GCA_903873725.1 uncultured Nitrosomonadales bacterium | reverse complement strand
CGCTCGAACGCTTCAGAAAACGCATACACATTGCGCGTATCGGCCGCTTCCACGCGGAAGCTTTGTATCGTCGCCACTACCACGATGGTCTGCCGCCCCCAATCAGTCGGCGAAAGTGTGCTCACGCGGTCGAGGTCGCACACCTGCAAACGCTGGCCATAAGCATCTTCCAAAGCAGTGCGGTAAGGATGTCCCGGCGTCTGTAAGGCAGTCAACGTCTGCGAACGAATCGCATCCGACGGCACCAGCCACACCGCGACCGGCGCATCGTTAGCCTGCCACTCGCGCGCCATGCGCACAATAGCGTGCGAAGCCAGCAACGTCTTGCCGCCGCCGGTGGGGATGCGCAGACACACGCAGGGAATGTCGCCAAACGCTTCGGCTTGATAGGGTCTGCTTGCGAATTGTTGAAACGCGCTGGCAGCGCCGACGAGTGTGGCATCATGCAAATAAGCAGAAAGCGCCGACAGCGCGGCAGACTGGTAACCCTTGAGCGTCAGGTCGGACATGGTTATCGCACCTTCCATTGCATAACCGTCATTCCCGCACAGCGGGGCAACACCAAGGCTTTGTCCGCGCACCCGCAAGGGGTAGGCCGTGGTTGTAAAGCCATTAAATTGGCAACAACCACGCACTCGCGGATTATTTGTTTTGCTGGATTCCCGCCTGCGCGGGAATGACGGGGTTTTGTGGTTCATCATCGCGCCTTCACATCGTAAGGAATATGTTTGAACGTAACACCCGCAGCAGCCAACCGCGCCGCACCCAGGCGGCACGCCTCGCCGTAAATGATCTTCGGCCCGTGATGCGGGCAGATACGATCAATGGCAGCCAGCACCTCGTTGGTCAGCACATTGCCCGAAGCCGGGCGCTTGTCGCCGAGAATACCGTTGAACAGCAGATAAATTCCGCGCCCCTCATGCACTCCCAAAAACGGAGTTTTGTTCTGCCCGTCATACCGGCGCAGGCCGGTATCCAGCGAATCCAATAAATTCCCGCGTAGCGGGTCAACACCGGATTTTTGTCCGCTTCGCGGAATCGTTGTCTGGCTGGATTCCGGCCTGCGCCGGAACGACGGCTCCCCATAATTCACTAACGGCCTCCCTGTCTCCTGCATCCACACAAAACTTGCCAGCGTGGCAAAGCGCACCGCCGGATGAATGCTGCCGTCGGCATTGAACATCGGCTCGCCCAAACGCAGGAAGCGAAAACCGCCGCCGCCACGCCAATTCACTGCCTGCGAGATGCCGCCCTATTCGCCTTCGATCACCTTTTGCAAACGGGGAAGATCATGAGTAACGGCATGTTCACCCAGCTCCACCATAATCCAGCGCCGCCCCATCTTGTGAGCTACTGCACCAGTTGTGCCAGAGCCGCCAAAGGAATCCAAAACAAGGTCTCCTGGGTTAGTTGCTATCGTTAAGATGCGATGAAGTAAGGCTTCTGGTTTGGGTGTAATGAAGCCAGAATCCCCAAACAGCGCGAGGACTTCTCGTTTGGCATCTTGATTGCCACCGACTTCTTTGTAGGGCCACCAAGTCCGTGCAATTACTCCTTGCCGTGCATTTTTTAAATAGACTTTCTTGGTAGGCATCGCATTGCCGTCCTTGCCGAAATAGATTTCTCCAGCACTTCTTTGCCTTTCAAACTCTTCTTTCGGTAGCGCCCAATGTCGCCCTTGTGCGGGCTTCACAACTTTGCCAGAGGGAAGTGCGATCTCATAACGATATTTTTCTCGTTTCGCGCTATCCTCTGTGCGAACGTCAAGCGGATATGTCCTCCACGGACCATCTGGGTCATTGTCAGAGTTCTTAAATCTGCCTTGCTGCTCCTCATTTCGAGGGATCATGTTCCAACCTGACTCTAGCCACATTGGGGACTTTGCAAACACCAACATGTGGTCATGGTCACTACTTAAACCGCGTCCGTTACTTTTCGGGGTGTAGACCTTTTCCCAAACGACATTCGCCACAAAATTCGCCCTTCCAAACACCTCATCCATCAACACCTTCAGGTAGTGCCCTTCGTTGTCGTCTATGGTCACCCAGATGCTGCCGGTTTCGTGCAGCAGTTCGCGCAGCAGCACGAGGCGCGGGTACATCATGGACAACCACTGGCTGTGTTCGAGATTGTCGTCGTAATGCTCGAACGCGCTTTTGGTGTTGTACGGCGGGTCGATGAAAATGCACTTCACGCGCCCGCGATAGAACGGCAGCAGCGCCTTGAGCGCGTCGAGGTTG
>CAIQPV010000244.1 GCA_903873725.1 uncultured Nitrosomonadales bacterium | reverse complement strand
CTGGATTCCCGCCTACGCGGGAATGACGATAAGTGTAGGTTATGGCCTTTATCGGTATAATTTGTCTCAATCCTTTATTCCGATTCCTGCTTCCCTTCTGTAGGCCCACATCATCATCCCTATTCCCGCCAGTACCATCGGCAGGCTTAACCACTGCCCCATGCTGACGCCGAAGGTCATCAGACCGAAGATGCCGTCGTCCGGGTTGCGGGTGAATTCAGCAAGGAATCGGAAACTGCCGTAGCCGATAAGGAACAGGCCGGAAACCGCGCCGACCGGGCGCGGCTTATTGGAATACAGCCAGAGCAGGGCAAATAACGCCAGTCCTTCGAGAGCGAATTCGTAAAGCTGAGAGGGATGACGCGGCAGAGTGTCCACATTAGGGAATACCATACCCCACGGTACGTCAGTTGGACGTCCCCACAGTTCGCCGTTGATGAAGTTGCCGATACGCCCCGCGCCCAGGCCCAGAGGCACCAGCGGAGCAATAAAATCCATTAATTGCAGCCACACAATTTGCCGCTTGCGCGCAAACAATGCCATCGCGACCAGAACTCCGAGGAAACCGCCGTGGAAGGACATTCCACCATTCCATACGGCTAAAATCTCAATCGGATGGGAGAAATAATAGCCGGGATGATAAAACAGCACCTCGCCCAGCCGTCCGCCCAGCACCACCCCGAGCACTCCGTAGAATAGCAGGTCATCCAGCAGTTTATCGTCCCAGCCGGGACGATTAAGAGAGCGTGCGCGCCGTTTCCCCAGCCACAGGAACAGCATGAAGCCGATCAGATACATCAGCCCGTACCAATGCACGGCGAGCGGGCCGAGGTGGATGGCGATGGGATCAATTTGCGGGTGGATGAACATGGTGTGCGGGTAAAGTTGGGTTAGAATTCAATTATACGTGATTCACCCGCACGCCCAATCCACCGCGCTTATTTATTAAGGAAAGTGAAATGCCAGTCTATCGTTCCCGTACTTCCACACATGGCCGCAATATGGCCGGCGCACGCTCCCTGTGGCGCGCTACCGGCATGACCGAAGGCGACTTCGGCAAGCCGATCATTGCCATCGCCAATTCATTCACCCAGTTTGTGCCCGGTCATGTGCACCTGAAAGATATGGGGCAACTGGTGGCGCGCGAGATTGAGAGAGCGGGAGGCGTTGCCAAGGAATTTGACACGATCGCCATTGATGACGGCATCGCCATGGGTCATAGCGGGATGCTTTATTCGCTGCCTTCCCGCGAGCTGATTGCCGATTCGGTGGAATACATGGTCAACGCGCATTGCGCCGACGCGCTGGTATGCATTTCAAATTGCGACAAGATCACGCCGGGCATGCTGATGGCGGCGATGCGGCTGAATATCCCGGTGGTATTTGTTTCCGGCGGGCCGATGGAAGCGGGCAAGGTGAGTTGGCAAGGCAAGACAAAAGGTCTTGATTTGATAGATGCAATGGTCGCCGCTGCGGATAGTAAATATAGCGATGAAGAGGTGAACGCAATTGAACGTTCCGCCTGCCCGACCTGCGGTTCGTGTTCCGGCATGTTTACCGCGAATTCGATGAACTGTCTGGCCGAGGCACTGGGTCTGGCGCTTCCCGGCAACGGTTCGCTGGTTGCAACGCATGCCGAGCGCAAGCAATTGTTCCTGCGCGCGGGAAGATTAATAGTCGAACTGTGCAAACGCTATTATGAGCAGGAGGATGTATCTGTTCTGCCGCGCAATATCGCCACTTTCGATGCTTTCGAGAATGCCATGTCACTGGACATCGCGATGGGGGGTTCGACCAATACCGTGCTGCATTTGCTGGCAATCGCTCGGGAAGCGGAAGTGGCCTTTACCATGAAAGATATGGACAGACTTTCACGTCGCGTACCGACCTTGTGCAAGGTGGCGCCTTCGTCCGAATACCACATGGAAGATGTGCATCGCGCGGGAGGAATCGCGGCGATCCTGGGTGAGTTGGATCGCGCCGGATTGTTGCATGCCGATGCAGGAACCGTGCATAGCCGGACTTTGCGCGAGGGCTTGCAGAAATGGGATATTGCCCAAACCGGCGACGAAGAAGCAAAGAAATTTTTCCGTGCCGCACCCGGCGGAATCATTACCACGATTGCTTTTTCACAATCCATGTTCTATCCCGAACTGGATGCTGACCGCAACAACGGCTGTATTCGTGACAAAGTACATGCCTTTTCCCAGGACGGTGGATTAGCGGTGTTACATGGCAATATTGCGGTGGATGGATGCATTGTAAAAACAGCCGGGGTAGATGAAAGCATACTGAAATTCAGCGGACGCGCGCGCGTGTTTGAAAGTCAGGATGATGCGGTGGACGCCGTTCTTGCCGACCAGGTTGTAGCCGGCGATGTGCTGGTGATACGCTACGAAGGCCCGAAGGGCGGGCCGGGCATGCAGGAAATGCTGTATCCCACCAGCTATCTGAAATCCAAGGGACTGGGCAAGGTGTGCGCCCTGCTCACAGACGGACGATTTTCCGGCGGCACTTCGGGCTTGAGTATCGGGCATGTTTCCCCGGAAGCGGCGAGTGGAGGTGCTATCGCGTTGGTGCAGGAAGGTGACCTAATCGAGATTGACATTCCAGGCCGCAGCATACAACTGGCAATATCGGAGAGCGAACTGACGCAACGCCGTGCAGCGATGGAGGCGAAAGGCAAACAGGCATGGAAACCTGTCAGCCGCGAGCGTCATGTTTCCCCGGCCTTGCGCGCGTATGCTGCAATGACGACCAGCGCCGACAAGGGCGCGGTGCGAGACGTGTCGCAAGTGGAAAAATGACCCGGTTTCACAGATAACAGGGAGACATCATGAAAGCCATCCTGATTGCCAATCCCAAGGGAGGGAGCGGCAAGACCACGCTCTCGACCAACATTGCCGGATACCTCGCGTCGCGCGGCCAGCGTGTGGTGATTATGGACCTGGATAGGCAAAAATCGGCGACGCAATGGTTGACCACCCGACCGTTTGAGTTGCCGATTATTGATCTGCTCCAGGCTTCCGGTGAGAAGTCGGCTCCGGCAGAATGGCTGGTGATTGATTCTCCCGCCGGCTTGCACGGCAAGAACCTGGAGCACGCGCTGAAACTGGTGCACAAGGTCATCGTGCCCATCGCGCCGTCGTTGTTCGATATTCAGGCCAGCCGCGAATTTCTGGAAACACTGAGTAAAGAAAAGGCAGTGCGCAAAGGCAAGATTTTTGTCGGTGTGGTGGGCATGCGCATGTCGCCGCATACTCGCGCGGCGACCACGCTTGAACAATTCATCTCTAAGTTGGACTTGCCCGTGCTGGCCTACCTGCGCGAAACGCAGGTGTATGTGAATGCCGCCTTCGAGGGTAAAACCCTGTTCGATCTGCCCCACTCATTGGCCGAACGCGAACTGGAGCAGTGGGCTTATCTGTTGAATTGGCTGGAACATAGTCACTGACAGCCAGTCGCCCAATTTAAGGGATTGGAATGATCTTACAAAACAATTGACCAGTATTCGATTCGTTGAGAACATTTACGGTAGCAATAGCTGTGGTTTTGAAGGAGTCTTCCCGGCCCAGAGTGTGTAAAAACGCAGCGAAAAACTGAGCGCAAAAAAATCGACCTTCATAGAAGCCCTACAATCGATTATTTTGAGATGATTGATGGTTTATCACCCCTGGAAATTGGGCAAAATTACGTTTTTACACACT
>CAIQPV010000243.1 GCA_903873725.1 uncultured Nitrosomonadales bacterium | reverse complement strand
CATAAAAGCTTTATCCTGAAAAATATTGCATTGCCAAATCTAATGAATAATCTGGGTTAAAGGCTGCATCAACTTCCCCCAGATTCTGTTGCCGCTTGTAGAACAGGCCAGCACAGCGCGCGCACTTCGTTGAGCACCTCCGCCAACGAGGGGGCAGAGAGACCGCTGCGCGTGAGAAATGCCTGCCACATTACCTGTCTTTCAGCAGCAAATGTGGGTGAAAGACCTATCGGCAAAGTTAACGGCACAGTCGTTTTTCGGCGCTCGAAGGTCGCCCGGATCGCATCAGGAAGCAAAGCTCGGTCAAGATTTTCATAGCGCATCAACACCCAAAGATCGAAGTAATCCTTGACGCGGGAATTAAACCCTGCCAACTTCACGATAGCTTCCAGCTTTTCTGCCACCACCGTCTCCAAGGGGTACACCGCCAATACTGGTGCGGGCATATCCAGCAAGGTAGGATAGGCTTGTTGTAATGGAGCGGGTGTTATCGCATCGCCGAAGCCGATGTCGCACTGAACTGGAATGCGTGTTCTATCAAGAGTGGCTGTCATGTTCACGCGCACACCGGGATAACCGGCTGCCTTACGAATGTCCTCTACCCGCACTGCCTTTGCATCAAAAAACAATCCATCGTCCTCGGCCAACTCCATATCCGCAATCTCTCGAAAAATCGCAGCAAATTCTTCTGGTTCAGCGTTGCCGAACCCCAGAAAATCAGCATCGCGCGTCGGGCGTTGTGTGAGATCAAACCATAAGCGAAATAGCAGCGCGCCTTTGAGTACAAACCGCTCACGATGGCGTGATTGCGCCAGCCGGTAGAGCACACGTTCCAGTGCATAGCTCACCAGCAATTGCTGAAAATCCTCACCGCGTTCGCGGGCAAGATTGCGTAAACGTTGCCGGATTGAGGTCGCAATTTGGGTTTTTTCCTTCATGCCACAAGCGTCTCCACATAGGGTCGTATTACTGCCTGCACGCGGCAGATACGCGCCATCGCATCCAACTCTTCCAACGTAAAACGCTGCTGCTGCCAGCCCTCGCGAAGGGCCTCAATTGCCACATCCAGCCCTATTCGATTACGGAACTTGAAACCATCAGCCACAGTTTTCGCCACTGAATACACCCGCACCGTTCCACCTTGCCGTTTGTGCGTCTCAACACCAGCCGTAAAGGCCTCCCCGGAATAATGCAAGATGCGTAGCGGCGGGTAAACATCCGGCTTGCGCCAAGCGCTTTTCGGCAGCGCCAGCCACACCACTGGTGGCGATTGTGTGGTGAGCTCATGAAACGCCAATGCCGACAGCAAACACAACACCCCCTGCGGATAACGCTGCATTACCTGCACCCAGGAATCACTCGCATCCATCGCTTCTGCTACCTGATACGCCCCACGGCGCACCCGCACGATGCGTCCTTCATCGAGTAGCACTGCGAGTTCGCGATACAACGCCGGACGAGACAGATCGAGTTTTGCCAGATCGGTGACCGTGGCAACCCCTTGATT
>CAIQPV010000242.1 GCA_903873725.1 uncultured Nitrosomonadales bacterium | reverse complement strand
CATCCTATAATGAAATTCATCGACGAATCAAAAATTGAAGTTATCGCGGGCGACGGCGGCAACGGCGCCGCCAGTTTTCGGCGCGAGAAATATATCGCCAAGGGTGGCCCGGATGGCGGCGATGGTGGCTGGGGCGGCAGCGTATTTGCGCTGGCCGACCGCAACATCAATACGCTGGTGGACTATCGTTTTGCACGCATGCACCGCGCAAAAAACGGTGAATCCGGGCGCGGCGCGGACTGCTATGGCAAAGGTGCGGACGATATAATTTTGCGCATGCCGGTGGGCACGGTCATCACCGACATCAACAGCGGCGAACTCATTGCCGATCTCGAACGCGACGGGCAAAAGGCGCTGCTCGCCCAAGGCGGCAAGGGCGGCTTGGGCAATTTACACTTCAAATCCAGCACCAACCGTGCGCCACGCCAATGCACGCCCGGCGAAGAAGGCGAACGGCGCGAGTTGCAACTGGAATTGAAAGTATTGGCCGACGTCGGCCTGCTCGGCATGCCCAACGCGGGCAAATCCACTTTCATTCGCGCGGTATCCGCCGCCCGCCCCAAGGTGGCCGATTACCCTTTCACCACGTTGCACCCCAATCTTGGAGTAGTGCGCGTATCCACTGAAAAGAGTTTCGTCATTGCCGACATTCCCGGTCTGATCGAGGGCGCGGCTGAGGGTGCCGGTCTTGGCCACCAGTTCCTGCGCCATCTGGCCCGCACCCGCTTGCTGTTGCATCTTGTGGACCTCGCCCCGATGTACGAGGGTACCGACCCGGTACATGAAGCACACGCCATTTTGAATGAGTTGAAAAAATATGATGAAGCACTCTATGACAAGCCGCGCTGGCTGGTACTGAACAAACTCGACCTGCTGCAAGACAAGGATGATAAAGTCGCCGCCTTCCTGCGCGAATTTGGCGGGGACACCCGCCATTTCGCCATCTCCGCAATCAACGGAGATGGCTGCAAAGAACTAACCTACGCTATCATGGAACACTTGGAACAGGTCGCCAAACAAGAAGATGAGGCGGCGGCCGAAAGCGCACAAGAAACCGATATTGCGGCATTTTAATCACCATGAAATCCATACTAACCCAGTGCAAACGCATCGTCGTCAAAGTAGGCAGCAGCCTCGTTACCAATCAAGGTGAAGGATTGGATACCGTTGCCATCGGCAACTGGGCGCAACAGATTGCCACGCTACGCCAACTGGGCTACGAAGTCGTGCTGGTTTCCTCCGGGGCGATTGCGGAAGGGATGCAGCGTCTGGGCTGGAAACAGCGTCCCAGCGCCGTACATGAATTGCAGGCCGCCGCCGCCGTCGGCCAGATGGGATTGGTTCAGGTGTATGAAAGTTGTTTTCGCAAGCATGGCCTGCACGCCGCGCAAGTACTGCTCACCCATGCAGATCTCGCCGACCGCGAACGCTATCTCAATGCCCGTTCCACCCTGCGCACGCTGATCAATTTAAGCGTCATTCCCATCATTAACGAAAACGACACGGTGGTCACCGACGAAATAAAGTTCGGCGACAACGACACGCTTGGCGCTCTGGTAGCCAACTTGATCGAAGCCGATGTCTTCATCATCCTCACCGACCAGACCGGCCTGTACACCACCGACCCGCGCAAAGACCCAAACGCCACGCTGGTCAACATGGCCCAGGCTGGCGACGAAAAGCTGGAAGCGATGGCGGGGGGTGCAGGCAGTCACATCGGGCGCGGCGGTATGCTGACCAAAATCCTGGCAGCAAAACGCGCAGCACGCAGCGGCGCACATACTGTCATCGCCTCCGGCCATGAACCGGAGGTACTGCCTCGCCTGATGCACGGCGAACATATCGGCACCCTGCTGGTTGCTCCCCCGATGCCACTGGCAGCGCGCAAGCAATGGCTGGCCGATCACCTGCAAGTCAGCGGCAAAGTGATGCTGGACGCCGGTGCGGTGCGGGCCTTGCGCGACGAAGGGAAAAGCCTGCTACCGATAGGCGTTACCAAAGTCAGCGGCCAGTTCGAGCGCGGCGCAGTAGTTGCCATCCTCGATGAAAATGGCAGCGACATTGCACGCGGTCTGGTCAACTACAATGCCGAGGAAGCGCGCCGCATCGCCCGCCATCCAAGTCACGAAATCGAAGGCATTTTGGGCTACGTGGATGAACTGGAATTGATCCACCGGGACGATCTCGTTTTGCTGTGAAACAGCAACTTCAAGGTTACAGCTACCGCATCTTCTCGACCGCTTCTTCCACCCGCTCCACCGCGATGATTTCCATGCCTGCGATTTTTTGTTTGGGTGCATTTGCTTTGGGAATGACGGCGTGAGTGAAGCCCAATTTGGCGGCCTCCTTCAGACGTTCCTGTCCGCGCTGCACCGGACGCACCTCTCCCGCCAGACCGACTTCGCCGAACACGACCAGTTTTTCCGGCAGCGGTTTGTTGCGCAGCGAGGACACGATAGCGAGCAGCACGGCGAGGTCGGCTCCCGGCTCGGTGATTTTTACGCCGCCCACCGCGTTGATGAATACATCCTGATCGAAACAGGCGATGCCTGCATGGCGGTGCAGTACCGCCAGCAGCATGGCCAGCCGGTTTTGTTCCAGCCCCAGCGACAGGCGGCGCGGGCTGGGCGAATGCGCTTCATCCAATAGCGCCTGTATCTCCACCAGCAAGGGTCGCGTGCCTTCCTGCGTGACCATCACGCAAGAGCCGGCAACTTGCGCACCGTGCTGTGAAAGAAACAGCGCCGAAGGATTGCTCACTTCGCGCAATCCCTTCTCGGTCATCGCGAACACACCGAGTTCATTGACTGCGCCGAAGCGGTTCTTGAACGCACGTACCAGACGAAAACTGGAATGCGTATCTCCCTCGAAATACAACACCGTATCCACAATATGTTCCAGCACACGCGGCCCGGCCAGCGCGCCTTCCTTGGTGACGTGCCCGACCAGAATCATGGTGACGTTGCTGCTCTTGGCGACACGGGTGAGTTGTGCCGCGCATTCGCGCACTTGCGACACCGAACCGGGCGCAGAAGTCAGTTGCTCGGAGTAAACGGTCTGGATGGAGTCGATCACCACCACGTCAGGTTTTTCATGCGCGATGGCAGCCTGGATTTTTTCCAACTGGATTTCTGCCAGCAAATGCATTCCATGGGCATCCAGCGTCAACCTCTTGGCGCGCAACGCAATTTGCTGCGTCGACTCTTCGCCGCTGACATACAGCACTTTTTTGTGTGACGAGAGGTGTGCCAGTGTCTGTAACAGGAGCGTGGACTTGCCGATGCCGGGATCGCCGCCGATGAGCACCACCGCTCCCTGCACCAGCCCGCCGCCCAGCACGCGGTCGAATTCCATGATGCCGGTTGGTGTGCGCGGCACCTCTGCCGCCTCCACCTCCGCGAGTCTCTGTACTTTGCCTGTTGCCGTCAGTGCACTGAAGCGATTCTTCCCGCTTACCGCAACTTCCGCCACACTTTCTACCAGCGTGTTCCATGCCTCGCAGTGCGGACACTGCCCCTGCCACTTCGGCGTTTGTCCACCGCATTCGGTACAGTTATATATTGTTTTTGCTTTTGCCATGCCTGTCTTTATACTGTAATCAGCCTGATTAGCTACTGGCGATCAGGCTCCGCGTTTAGCAAAATCCTTCACTCGAAAACCGAGCAGCCACAACACCAAAAAGTACACCACCACGCCCATTACCACCAGCCATGTAAGGTGAATAATACGTGTCCAGCCGTGGGTAGCAAGCCATTGTTGTTCGCCACCCATGCCGAACCATAGCGACAGCCCCAATGCCAGCAACGCCACTCCCAGCTTGGCGAGGAACTTGCCCCAGCCGGGTTCAGGCCGGTAGATACCGCGTTTGCGCAGCAGGTAAAACAGGATGGCCGAGTTCAAGCATGAACCGAGGCCGATAGACAGCGCCAGTCCCGCATGATGCAATTGCAGCCCAAAAACAAACAACAGGTTCATCAACTGAGTAGCAAGCAGCGTGGCGATGCCGATTTTGACCGGGGTCCTGATATCCTGCCGCGCATAAAAACCGGGCGCCAGTACTTTCACCGCGATGAGTCCAATCAGGCCGACGCTGTAACCGACCAGTGCGTTGCGCGTCATCAGCACGTCATTCGCGGCAAAAGCGCCATGCTGGAAAAAAGTCGCCAGCAGCGGCACCGCAATCATCCCCAACGCGAGAGCTGAGGGCAGCGTGAGCATGAAGACCAGGCGCAAACCCCAATCCAGCAGCCTGGAATATTCTTCCGGGCTGTTGTCTGCATGATGCTTGGACAGCGAGGGCAGCAGGATAGTGCCAAGCGCAGCACCCAACAGGCCGGACGGGAATTCCATCAGGCGGTCGGCGAAATACAGCCAGGACACACTACCCGCCACCAGAAAGGACGCGAAAATGGTGTTGATGATGAGGCTGATCTGCGAGATGGATACTCCGAACACAGCCGGTCCCATCTGTTTGATGATGCGCCACACACCCGCGTCTTTCAAATTAAGGCGCCAGGTTGGCAGCATGCCGATCTTCTTCAAAAATGGCACTTGAAATGCCAGCTGCACGATACCTGCCAGAAACACCGCCCAGCCGAGCGCCATGATGGGCGGGTCACAATACGGCGCCAGCCACAGCGCGCCGCCGATAAAACACAGGTTGAGCAGGATGGGCGCAAACGCGGGCACCCAGAATTTATTGTAGGTATTCAGGATACCCGCCGCTACCGCGACCAGCGAGATGAAGAAAATATAGGGCGAAGTGAGACGCAGCAATTGCACGGTAAGGTCGAACTTCGCGGTATCTTTCACAAACCCCGGCGCGGTCACATAGACCAGGATAGGCGCGGCGATGATACCAATGAGTGTGACCAGGAAAAGAATGATCGCCAGAAGTGTGACAACATGATCCACCAGCAGCCTGGTTTCGTCGTGACCCTTGCGGTTCTTGTATTCGCCGAAGATCGGCACGAAAGCCTGCGAGAACGCGCCTTCGGCGAACAGACGGCGCAACAGGTTGGGCAACCTGAAGGCCACGAAGAAAGCATCGGTCGCCATGCCCGCGCCGAATATCCGCGCGATCAGGATGTCGCGAAAAAAAGCAAGAATGCGCGAAACCAGGGTCAGGCTGCTGATGGTGGCCAGGGCTTTAAGTAAATTCATCTTTGGGGAAAGCGGTCAGCCACAGTTTGCATGGCCGCAATCATACCATTACTGCCCCGCCCGGCGTAAAAGCCACCCGCCGGGATATCGCCAAACAGATTGAAAAGAAACATTTGCCAAAGACAGCAAGCCTCCCTATAATGCGCGCCTTTCATCGAAAAGAATTAACTAGGAGTCACCATGGCAAACAGCGCACAAGCTAGAAAGCGCGCAAGACAAGCGGACAAGCAGCGTGACCACAACGCAAGCCTGCGTTCTGAACTGCGCACCGCAATCAAGAAAGTTACCAAGGCAATCGAGGCGGGTGACAAGGTCGCCGCAAAGGCCGTATTCAGCGAATCCACCAGCATCGTGGATTCCATTGCCGATAAGAAGATCATCCACAAGAACAAGGCCTCACGCCACAAGAGCCGACTGTCTGCCGCCATCAAGGCAATGGCCTAAGCATCGGCGCGGTACTTGTGTATACTGAAAGGCCGACCGAGCGTCGGCCTTTTTCGTTTTGAAATAGCGTGGTAATGGAGTTTTCATGTCACACCTGATGAATACTTATGCCCGTCTCCCCGTCGCTTTCACGCATGGCGAAGGAGCATGGCTGTGGGACAGCAACGGCAAGCGCTATCTGGATGCGCTCGCCGGTATCGCGGTCAATACGCTGGGACATGCCCATCCCAAATTCACTGCCGCACTGAATACACAAATCGGCAGGCTGATCCATGTCTCCAACATCTATCAAGTACGCGAGCAGGAGCAGCTTGCCGACAAGTTGTGTGCGATTTCCGGCATGCAGGAAGTGTTCCTGTGCAATTCCGGCTGCGAAGCGAATGAAGCGGCGATCAAGCTGGCGCGGATGTTCGGGCACAACAAGGGTATCGATACGCCCAACATCATCGTGATGGAAAAAGCCTTTCACGGACGCACCCTGGCGACGCTATCGGCAACGGGTAGCCGCAAGGTACAGGCCGGCTTCGAACCTCTGGTCAAAGGCTTTGTACGAGTACCCTTCGACGATCTTGATGCCATCCGGCAAGTCGCCGCACACAACCATGATGTGGTGGCGGTGCTGGTCGAACCGATTCAGGGCGAAGGCGGCATCCGCACCCTGGACATTCATTATCTCGAACAACTGCGCCAAATTTGCGACCAGCAAGGCTGGCTGCTGATGCTGGATGAAGTGCAATGCGGTTTGGGACGTACCGGCAAATGGTTTGCCCATCAGCACACCGGCATCCTGCCCGACGTGATGACGCTGGCCAAGGGCTTGGGTTCGGGAGTACCGGTTGGCGCTTGTCTGGCAGCGGGCAAGGCGGCAGGCACTTTCAAACCCGGCAATCACGGCTCCACCTTCGGTGGCAATCCGCTGGCCAGCACTGCCGCCCTGACCACGCTGGAAATCATGGAACAGGACAACCTGCTCTCCCATGCCACGGCCATCGGCGATTTCCTGCTGCAAGGTTTTCGCGAACGTTTCAACAACGCTACAGGGGTGGTTTCCATTCGCGGGCAAGGGCTGATCATAGGCATTGAGTTAAACAAGCCGTGCGGTGATCTGGTGCAGCGCGCACTGGCGCATGGGCTGCTGATCAACGTCACCGCAGACACCGTCATCCGGCTGTTGCCCCCGCTGGTGCTCACCCAAGCGGAAGCACAACAAGTGCTGGATATAGTGTGCCCGCTGGTGACCGATTTCCTGTCTCAAGGCGATTAGCCGGAGCGATCAGCATGGACATCAAACATTTTCTGCAACTTAATGACCTGACCCTTGCCGAGATCGAGCACATATTCGAACGTTCCCGCATCATCAAGCAGCGCTTCAAGGCCTACCAGCCTTACCATCCTTTGGCGGATCGCACGCTGGTGATGATTTTCGAGAAAAGCTCCACGCGCACCCGTCTGTCGTTTGAGGCCGGGATGCAACAGCTCGGCGGCAATGCCATCTACCTGAATACGCGCGATTCGCAACTCGGGCGCGGCGAACCGGTGGAAGATGCGGCGCAAGTCATTTCGCGCATGAGCGACATCGTGATGATCCGCACCTTCGAGCAAAGCATCATCGAACGCTTTGCCGCGTTCTCGCGGGTGCCGGTCATCAACGGTCTGACCAACGAATACCATCCCTGCCAGATACTCGCCGATATCTACACCTATATCGAGCGGCGCGGCAGCATTCAGGGCAAGACCGTGGCATGGATCGGCGATTCCAACAACGTGTGCAACACCTGGCTGCAAGCGGCGGAAGTATTCGACTTCAACGTGCATGTCTCCACCCCGCCCGGCTACGAAGTTGAACCGGAACGCGCCGGATTGTTCGGCGAAGACAACTACGAGGAATTCGCCGACCCGATGGACGCCGCGCGCGGTGCCGATCTGGTGACCACCGATGTGTGGACCAGCATGGGCTTTGAGGCCGAAAATGAAGAGCGCATGAAAGATTTTGCCGACTGGCAAGTGGATGCGGAGATGATGGCCGTCGCCAAACCGGATGTGCTGTTCATGCACTGCCTGCCCGCGCATCGCGGCGAAGAAGTCGAGGCCCGCGTCATCGATGGCTCGCAAAGCGTGGTATGGGAAGAAGCGGAAAACAGATTGCATGTGCAGAAAGCATTGATGGAATATTTGCTGCTGGGCAAGGTGAGTAATTAGTTAATGGAGAAGTAACAGCGTATGAGTGAAATCAAAAAAGCCGTCCTCGCCTATTCCGGCGGTCTGGACACCTCGGTTATCCTGAAGTGGCTGCAGGATACGTATCAATGCGAAGTCGTCACATTTACCGCCGACATCGGCCAGGGAGAAGAACTTGAACCGGCACGCGCCAAGGCGCTGAAAATGGGTATCAAGCCGGAAAATATTTTCATTGACGACCTGCGCGAAGAATTTGTGCGGGATTTTGTTTTTCCGATGTTCCGCGCCAACGCCATTTACGAAGGCGAATACCTGCTTGGAACTTCCATTGCGCGCCCGTTGATCTCCAAGCGCCAGATCGAAATTGCCAAACAGGTTGGCGCGGAAGCCGTGTCTCACGGAGCGACCGGCAAAGGTAACGACCAAGTGCGTTTCGAACTGGGCTATTACGCACTTAACCCGAACATAAAAGTGATTGCGCCTTGGCGCGAGTGGGATTTGCTGTCGCGCGAAAAACTGATGGATTACGCGGAGAAGGCCGGCATCCCGATCGACATGAAACACAAGCAAGGCGGCTCGCCCTATTCGATGGACGCGAACCTGCTGCATATCAGCTTTGAAGGTCGCCATCTGGAAGACCCTGCCGCCGAAGCTGAAGAAAGCATGTGGCGCTGGACAGTTTCACCGGAAGCCGCTCCCGATGCAGCCGAATATCTCGACATCGAGTACGAGCACGGCGATATTGTTGCGCTCAACGGAGTCCGCCTCAGTCCCGCGATGGTGCTGACCAAATTGAACGAACTCGGTGGCAAAAACGGCATCGGCCGCCTCGATCTGGTAGAAAATCGCTATGTCGGTATGAAGTCGCGCGGTTGTTACGAAACGCCCGGTGGCACCATCATGCTCAAGGCACACCGT
>CAIQPV010000241.1 GCA_903873725.1 uncultured Nitrosomonadales bacterium | reverse complement strand
CTAGACACCTTTGACTGTCCGTATCTGGAGCAAGTCGAAGTTCCGCAATGGGTCGAAAGCGCTACTTGGCCAATGGCCGGTATCGGGGAGTGAATTTTGATTATCGGCTGTCGCTTGTGGGTGAGGAACGGACATTGAAACTCATGGGCGAAAATTATTTTGCAAGATGGAGATTTGAATGCGTATCGTCGGAAATAAAAACTGGAACCCTGTTGCATCCTCTCCGGAGGAGGCCCTGCTTCGGGGGGTAAAGCTGGATGCCATGACTAGATCGCTGGGTATTCCAGATTTTCAATCTAAAGGCGTGTTTCGCGGCCCGCAGTCCATGTTCGATGAAATGGATGCGGCGCGTGCCAGAAAAGTACGGGAGTGGGTGAATGAACACACCAGACCTGCATAGCCTGTTGAAGTTCCTCCAGCAAAATGGGGTCGATTACATTCTTGTCGGGGGGCAGGCAGTTCGGTTGCACGGTTTTAACAGGGCGACAGAGGATATTGATCTGGTTGTTCCGTTCGACGAGGCGAATGGCGAGAGGCTGATTCGCAGCCTGGCATTTCTTGAGTCTTCGAAAGAGCTGCAAGCATGGTGGTTTTCCAAAGAGGCGAATGCGGAGGAAATACAGAATATCCGCGTTGCCGATGAGTTGGTGATTGATATTCTTTTTGCCGCAAACGGGGAAACCTATGAGTCGTTGCGGCCCTTCATCCGGCATGTCGAAATTGAAGGGGTGACGATCCCGACGCTGGATGTTGACGGGCTCCTGAAAACCAAGACGGGCTATCGCGAAAAAGATGCGATTGACCGCGAGTTCCTGTTGAAGATCAAAGAGAGTTGATCCAAGTTTGTAGACGAGCAGTTTAACTTCGTGCGGTATTACCTTCTCAAAAAATACCGTTCGTCCTGAGCTTGTCGAAGGATTCTGGTTGCGTGGCTGGTGGTTCGACAAGCTCACCACGAACGGCTTTGAGGGGTTAAGTTGCTTTAAACCCCTTGCTTCAAACTCGCTGAAATAAAATCATCCAGATCCCCATCCAGTACACTCTGCGTATTGCCGATTTCCACGTTGGTGCGCAAATCCTTGATGCGCGATTGATCCAGCACGTAGGAACGTATCTGGTGTCCCCAGCCGATGTCCGTCTTGCCGTCTTCCATCGCCTGTTTTTCTTCATTGCGCTTGCGCAGTTCTTCTTCGTACAGGCGCGATTTCAGCATTGCCATGGCTTCGGCGCGGTTGCGGTGCTGCGAGCGGTCGCTCTGGCATTGCACCACAATGTTGGTGGGCAGGTGGGTAATACGCACTGCCGAATCGGTTTTGTTGATGTGCTGTCCGCCTGCGCCCGAGGCGCGGTAGGTGTCCACGCGCAGGTCGGCGGGATTGATTTCCACTTCGATGGAGTCGTCCACTTCGGGAAACACGAACACGCTGGAGAACGAGGTATGGCGGCGGTTGCCGGAGTCGAACGGCGATTTGCGCACTAGGCGATGCACGCCGGTTTCGGTGCGCAGATGACCATAGGCATAGTCGCCGCTCACTTTGAGCGATGCACCCTTGATGCCCGCGACTTCGCCGTCGGACTGTTCCAATACTTCAACGCTGAAACCCTTGCGTTCGCAGTAGCGCAGATACATGCGCAGCAGCATGGCGGCCCAGTCCTGCGCTTCGGTGCCGCCGGAACCGGATTGAATGTCAACGAAGCAATTGTTCGGGTCCATCGGGTGGGCGAACATGCGGCGGAATTCCATGTCCGCGACGCGCTTCTCGATGTCCTGAATGTCGGCAGCGGTGCTGTTCAGGCTCTCGTCGTCGTTTTCCGCCTGGGCCATTTCAAACAGCTCGCCTGCGTCGTTGAGGTCTTGCTGGATTTTGACCAAGCCAAGCACCACGCCTTCCAGCATCTTGCGTTCGCGCCCCAACTCCTGCGCGCGCTTGGCATCCTGCCAGATGGCGGGATTTTCGGCGAGTTCGCTGACTTCGGCTAAGCGTTCCTGCTTGGTATCGAAGTCAAAGATACCTCCGTAATTCCGCGCTGCGTGAGGCCAGGTCTTGCAACTGAT
>CAIQPV010000240.1 GCA_903873725.1 uncultured Nitrosomonadales bacterium | reverse complement strand
TGATTGATATTGGCTTTCATCACCAGGCATCGCCCTGCTTCGTTGATATAACCGGTTTTGCTGACTCCGATATCCCAGGATGCGTTCTTCACCAGCGGATTAGTGTTTCTGTACAGCATCGGGCGGTATCCGGCCATCTCGACAAGGTGGGAGGATGAAGTAGTCGCTTTATGAATCGGTTCGTAACTTTGTGCCGCCAACACCATTTTCACCAAATCCTGCGCGGTGGAAACATTGCCGCTGTTCAGTCCTGTAGGGTCGAGAAAGCGTGTGTCTTTCATGCCCAGTTCATGCGCCTTGATATTCATCTGCGCCACGGCTGCCTGGGTTCCGCCGGGATAAGTTCTCGCCAGCGCAGCGGCGGCACGGTTCTCAGAAGCCATTAACGCCAATTTGAGCAGTTCACCGCGGGTCAGCGTCATGCCGGGCCGCATACGCGAATGGGTACCCTTCAGCGTATCCATATCCAGCTTGCTGATACTGATGGCTTCATCCATCGGTAACTTCGCGTCCAGCACTACCATGGCAGTCATCAATTTACTGATGGAGGCGATAGGCGCAACGGTATCCGCGTTCTTGGTGTACAGCGTGCGCTGACCTTGCTCGTCATAAATCAGGGCAATCGAAGAACGCAACTTCGGGGACGAGGTGTGCTTGAGAACCACACTTGCCAGTTCATCTTCCTGCCTGAGTACCACTCCATCATTGGGAGCCGCCAGCGCGACCAGATTATGGGCCAGCAATATAAGCATTATGAGTTTTTTGTACATATCTCCCCCAGACCAAACTTTGGAATGCTAAGGATACCGCAAATCCAGTATAAATCAAGGTGTTTTAGCTTGATGTTAAAGAAATCTCTATAAGTTGAAATCTCATTGCAAATAATCCATTAGCGTCGTCATTGCCCGCGCAGGCGGGAATCCATCCAGCTATACACTCCGCGAAGCGGACAAAATCTCGGCATTGACCCGCTATACGGGCATTTTTCAATCAACTGGATTCCCCACCTGCGCGGGAATGACGAATTTTTGGTCTAATGGATAACTTGTGTTCATCGCAAAATGAGTTAGCACCAACTAACCCTGATTGCCATTCTCAACTGTCTTCCTGCTGTTGCAGGGACCACATCTGCGCATACACCCCTTGCTGCGCCAGCAACTCGCGGTGTGTACCGCGCTCGACGATGCACCCTTTATCCATCACCAATATCTGCTGCGCATCCACGATGGTGGACAGGCGGTGGGCGATGACCAGCGTGGTACGGTCGCGCGCGACATTGCGCAATTCATCCTGTATCGCCTTCTCCGACTTGGAATCCAGAGCCGAGGTCGCCTCGTCGAAAATCAGGATGGCTGGATTTTTAAGAATGGCGCGCGCTATTGCTACGCGCTGTTTTTCGCCACCTGACAACTTCAATCCGCGCTCGCCTACCATGGTGTCGTAGCCCTGCGGCAGCGATTCGATGAAGGTGTGGATATGCGCCGAGCGCGCCGCCTGCAACACCTCTTCGCGAGTCGCATCCGGGCACCCATAAGCGATGTTGTAATAGATGTTATCGTTGAACAGTACGGTGTCCTGCGGCACGATGCCGATGGCCGCGCGCAGGCTGGCCTGCGTCACCTTGCGAATGTCCTGTCCGTCGATCAGGATTCGTCCTGAATTCACATCATAGAAACGGAACAGCAACCTGGACAGCGTGGATTTGCCCGCTCCGCTTGCTCCCACCACTGCGATGGTATGGCCGGCTGGAATGTCGAAGCTGACATCAAACAATATCTGCCGATCAGGATCATAGCAAAAAGCAACCTGATCGAAACGCACAGCCGCCCGATCAACTTTCAGTGTCACGGCATCCTGCGCATCTTCGATCTCGCGATGTTCGCCGAGCAGGCGAAACATTTTTTCCATGTCTGCCAGCGAGTGTTTGATCTCACGGTAAACGAAGCCGAGAAAATGCAGCGGCATGTAAAGTTGCAGCATGAACACGTTGACCAGCACCAGATCGCCCAGCGTCATGGTGCCCTTGACCACCCCGTCCGCCGCCAGCAGCATCAGCGCCGTGACCCCGATGGCGATGATGACGCTTTGTCCCGAGTTCAACGCCGCCAGCGAGGTCTGGTTGCGTACTGCGGCAGTTTCCCACGAACCCAAATGCTCGTCATAACGCCGCGCTTCATAACCCTCATTGCCGAAATACTTCACCGTCTCGTAATTGAGCAGACTATCGATTGCGCGCGTATTGGCCTTGGAGTCCATGTCGTTCATGGTGCGGCGAAATACCATGCGCCACTCGGTAATAAACAGGGTGAATATGATGTACACCACCAGCGTGGCGAAGGTAATGACGGCAAACCACGGGCTGTATTTGCTGAACAGGATAGCCGCCACCAAACCGATTTCCAGAAGCGTTGGAAGGATGTTGAACAACATGAAATTGAGCAGGAAGCTGATGCCTTTTGTACCGCGCTCGATGTCGCGCGACACGCCCCCGGTCTGCCGCTCCAGATGGAAGCGCAGGCTCAGGTTGTGCAGGTGGACAAACAGCTTGAGCGCAACACGCCGGATGGCGCGTTGCGTGACCTTGGCAAACACCGCGTCGCGCAATTCGCCGAACAATGTGCTGAACAGGCGCAACAAGCCATAACCGACCACAAGGAAAACCGGAACCATCAACATCGCCTTGGGCTTGTTCATCGCGTCCACGATTTCCTTCAGCACCAGCGGCACCGCCACATTGGCAAGCTTGGCCAGTACCAACATCGTCATCGCAAGCACCACCCTGCCCTTGAATTCCATCAGGTAGGGAAACAGGGTACGGACGGTGTCCCATTCGCTGTTCGAAACGATGTCGGGTGCCGGAGTTGAAGAAGGTCGCATGATTTTGAGTCAAGACATATCAGGCGGTGATTATAGTCGCACAGCCCGCGAAAATTCAGGCAAGAAGAGAAATTGAAATTTGGCAGAGTAGAAACAACTGGGAGCTATCGCCACTCCCCTCCCATCCGAAAAGACCGTCCTTCTTTATTGGAGATAATCCGAGTGCATTGATGTACAGTCAGGAAAACCAGCGCAAAAATGCGGCGGCTGTAAGCGCCGTGACGGCAAGCACGGATGATATGATCCACACAGCGTTCATTCTCGCCACCGGCCAATCTGCGCTCCGGAAAACATACATCGCCAGCAACAGGAAACCGATCGCTACACAGAAAATTTTTATTGCCAGCGCCACTACCGCAATTCCGGAGATGTCCGGGAACTGGTTGTAAAACATATAGCTTACAGCGCCGAAAGCGGCACCGCTCGCAGCCTGCGTTCCCCATCCGGCGAGCGCAAGCCAAGCGAGATTCTTACGGGTTTCGACACCGCGAAATTTGATTGCGGCAAGCGAGCCGCCTACTGCCGCAACGGCACCGAAATTATGCGCCACCTGAACTATCGCGTAGCTCAGGTTTTGCGTGGCACTCATTTTGAGGTAACGTCTATGCATGCCTCCGCGCCGGTCGGAACATGCCCTTTTGTGTTAACAGCGAGACAAATATGGTGCTTGCCGGGATCCAGCATGCCAACCTTGGCTTTACCCATCATCGAATGGATAACATCCACCCGTTTGCCATCGAGATATAGATGCAAATGATCGCCGTCGGTACCGGGAACCGCTTCGTAGCTTAACTCGACATTGTCATGCTGGCTGACTGAGGCCCCATTTGCCGGAGAAGAAATAGTTACCTTACCGTCTACGGCAAACGCGCTGCCGGAACCAAGCAAGAAAGCGAAAAAGGCCGGGGCCAGAATTTTGGTATTCATGATTGTTCTCCTTAAAGTGAAAAGTGAAGTTGAATTTCCGGGAAACCACAAAAGCATGCTACTCATTCTATAGTAATTTTGTCAAGTATTGTGTTTAAAGAAGGGATAGGCTTGAAAAGTAACGGCCATTCGTGCCGATGCTGCCGAACAACGGCGTTTCAAAAGCCGGAACAGTTTTCAAATTCACTCAAATTGCCCGTCGGTCGAAATGGCATAGGGGACATGTTGCGGCACCATCAGCATCCCCTGATGATTGGGGATTGCTTCTATCTGAATTACCGGGGCCACCCCATTTACGCCGCCAAACATCGTGGCAAAGGCAGAGTCGGCGGCGTCCCGCCCGGTGCCGATACGCACAAAACCCATCGGAATGGCAACACCTGATGGATCGAAGATGTACCATCGCCCACCAAGATAAACTTCAACATAGGCATGAAAGTCGGTCGGTCCCAAAGCCGGGTCAGCACCGTAATCAATACCGGTGGCAAAACGGGCAGGGATGTTGACCGCCCGGCACAGGGCGATCATCAGGTGGGCAAAGTCGCGGCACACGCCAACTTCTTCCACCAATGTGTCAACTGCGGTCGTGTTGCCGGTGGAAGAATTTGAACGGAAGGTGACACGATTCAACACCCAGTCACGGATGGCCTGCACGCGGCTGTAACCCTGCCACAAATGGCCAAACTCCTTGACCGCGAGCCGGTGCAGCCGGTCCGACTGGCAATAACGGCTGGGGTAAATGTAGGGCAGCACCATCCCCGGCAGGTCGGCCACCGGTATTTCGTTGATCTGCTCCGGTGGCGCGGAGTAGTGATTGATATCCACTGTTGCCTCATAGCTAACCATCAAGGGGCCGGCAGAGGCATGGAGCCGCATAAACCGGGTATGGGTAACCGGATCAGTGTGCAGATTGTATGGCAGGCCCTGGCTGATACCAAGCGACTCGCTCACCAACAACTGATGCCGTGTTTGCGCGGCATGTATGCTGAAAATGAAATCACAGCCAAGTTGGTCGATTTCGTATTTTAGTTGGATAAAGAATTTGAGTCTGACCAAGGGGAGCTTCCGGTGAATGGGCGTTGCCAGCGGGGACGGATGTAACCACAGTCGGCAACAGTCCGGGTAAACTTCAGGGCACTTTCATTATAGGCCGCTTTTGTATGAAAGACGGCTTTGTCATCAAGTTAAGCATGCTCTCCTGCATTTCTTCATATTGGATGAACTTTTGATGTTACTATCAAGCACTCTTTTCGAACCCTATTCCATGCGCACAGCCTTTGTTTCAGGCGTTTGATTTTCGAGCCATGATATTCCGGGAGATAAAATTCGGCTCAGACGATTTTCGCATGGAATGCGAACTTCGCAACGAAGTATTACGCATACCCGTCGGGCTAAACCTCTTCGATGAAAACCTAAGCCTTGAAAAACAGCAAATGCATTTCGGTTTATTTGACCATTGCAGATGTCTGGTTGCTTGTGTCATCG
>CAIQPV010000239.1 GCA_903873725.1 uncultured Nitrosomonadales bacterium | reverse complement strand
GGGTGGAAAGTTCTGCGGTATTGAGTGGTGCCTTCGTAGACTTGCTCATGATGATTGCCCTGTGTCAGTAAAAATAGCCGGTAGCCGGTGCCTTCATGAAGGCATCAACGTTGGTGCCATCCTTGAAGGCCAGATGGTGCGGGGCAAGATCACCGGCTTTGATGTTGTCCCAGTCGACGACAACAACATCCAGTTGTACGCCTGCCATAACGGAACTCACTACTCCGCCCATTACTGTTACGACAACCTTTACTTGCTCGCTCATGATCTCTTCCCTCTGTTTATTTACCGTGCTTCAAAAATGTCTGCGTTCAGCCGATTTCGACTACTTTTTTCGGTGTCCAGTACAAGTCCAGTTCTGCGTTACATTCCAGCAACTCGACAAGGCTGATATAGCCAAGCTCTGTGCCATAACCCAGATCGGCAAGGCCAAACGCCTGCAATTGCTCGCTTTTGCAATCGCGTTCAGTGAGGTACCAGTCAGCACCCGAAGTGAAGTAATGCAGGTACACCAGCGCTTGACTCCCCTGCCCTTCGGTCTGATAAGTCACCGGCATCGTGCTGACGGTATTGGCCAACTCAACCACCAAGTCGATAAAGAACTGCCCTTCCTCTCCCCTGCACTGATTGCCAAGAATTCCCAGCTGTATCCTTCCCACAAACCCGCCAAGTTGGGTTATTGCCTCCGCAGCTTCCCGCAGGGTGTGATTTCCCTTAGCCCCTGAAATTACCGGGACGTTAGAACTCCGGGTGTGGGCGGCGCCCTCGGTTTTGTTTGTCGGGTTGTGAGAATTGTTTTGCGTATTCATAGTTGTCTCCTGTCAGTTAAGTGCTTCACCAGTCCGTCGTCGCTCGCAAAACTTTTGACGTGCCCCTGGGCCGCTCGCGGCTCAAGGCGGAATGCTTACGGGCGGCAAGCGGCATGACAGTCGGCTCCAGGCAGCCAAGATCGCAGTTCGCACAGCTTCTCGTGGGAAACGATCGCCGGTGAACCCGAAGGGCACACAGCTACATCGTGGGTGGTGACGGCTGGCGTGACTCTTGTGCTTTCAGCCTGTTCCCGCCTTGAAAGGGGTCGGCAAAATTGCGATGGCGGAGTGGGGATGCTTGACTGTCAGGAGACAGGAATGTGCAAAGCAGTTTTTCTGACAACGCAACAAACAGAACGTGCAGTGTCTTCAATGAATGCTTTGTTCTTGAAGTTGCCTTACCGCCTGGAAGGCGGAAGCGGAAGAGAGTTGAAGTGGCGGGCGCAGCCCGTCCCGCAGGGATGAGCGCAGAGCGAACCCGTAGCTGCCCGGTCACGGCAAAGCCAGGATTCGCCCTGCTGTGCCGGTATGTAAATTTAAAAAGCTGGATGCAAATAGCAAAAGCTAATTCGATCACTTGGCGCTAAGTAACAAACAGCGGTACACTTCATTACGGTGATGAAATTGGCAGAGGTGTTGAGTGCCTTTTTATATCGATCTGCTCCCCGTGGCTTTGTTCTAACCGATAGATAAATTCGTGGTTATTAGGAGTGACTGAATATGCTGCAAACCATCGAAGTCGAAATTGATCCCAGCGGACATATTCATCCGCTTGAGACCTTATCATTCATTCCTGCCGGGCGAGCTTACTTGACTCTGTTGCCTTCCCCGGACAAAGAATTTGGCACACCCACCGATGAAGACAGAAGTGCAGCAAAAGCACTGGAGTTACTTGCCTCGCCCCGCTTTTCACAGCGACCTGTCGCACTTGCTGACGAAGTGCAGCGGCGTATAGACGAACTTCGCAATGATTGGAATGATCGCTAATGCCGCGAGTTTACCTTGATGCCTGCGTCGTTATCTATCTGATTGAAAATGCCATACCCTTTAGTTAAAAAACACGTCAATTTCTTGCACGCAACCGTGATGCGAACCTGTGTGTCTCACCTCTGGTGCGCATGGAAGTTCTTCTCAAACCCCTGCGTGAATCTGCAATATCGCTAGTATCTGACTATGAAGATTTTCTGGCCGCGCAACACTGGCTTTCAATTGATGACAGCATCTTTAATCGCGCCTTGCATCTGCGCGCCCACCACGGCCTGAAAACACCGGACTCGCTCCATCTGGCAACTGCATTACATCATGGCTGTACCGAATTCTGGACAAATGATGATCGCTTGAACAAGGCCGCCGGAATCATGGCTGTCAATATTTTTTCAGCTTAACAAGTCGGTAATATTTATTTCCCACGCTGTTGGCACGTGGGCCAACATCTCGGAGTGCGTGAAAAAATCAAGCCAGCGGGGCCTAGGTATGGGCCGGTTGTAGTTAATGGGCTATCAGTTCAACGATCTGGTTAAGATGTTGGGTTGAAACTTTTTTTGGCATGTAATTCTCTTATTGTGGCGCGAAGTACAGTATCGCGCCATTTTATTTGGCTATTTGCAATCTGGGGTTGGATAGCGAAGATTTCAGAGACCAACTCGGCTGAATGCCCAGGTTGGAATCAGCGTTCGTGCGCATCTTCCTCGAAACTCCAATAGGTTGGAATTTAACCAGTGCGGCTATGCCTGTTTTAGACTGACAAGAGACTCACATTAGTCGGCAACCAGCGACAGCAACCGACCCACTCCGGACTAAGAGGTTAAGCATCTGAACGACTGCTTTAAAACTTACAGGAGACATAGAAATCGAGGTAAGTAAGGGAAGGCATCTGGCCGTCTAACCCATTCCGCCATTGCCCCATGATAATTTACTGCTAGATTGCAGCCATTCACTGTCACGGGTGGTTCACCCAGAACCCAGTTGTTGGATCAAGCGTCTTACTCTTTGCAGTGAAGTCCTCATAGATTTTACCGGTAATGTAACTCGTCAAAGTACCGTTGTTATCCAGACTTGGCGAATAGAAATACCAGTTCGTTGTTGCACTGTCCCATGCCCATAAGGTAGTGAGGCTGGTTGCTGTTGCACCTGCAGTTGGAGGATTGGCTGCAATAGTATTGACAAAGACTTTGGGGGTTGGACTGTCACCCGTAGCGATCAGACTCCAACCTGATGGAAGATGGTTAGGTAGGGTCGTT
>CAIQPV010000238.1 GCA_903873725.1 uncultured Nitrosomonadales bacterium | reverse complement strand
GGACGTAAGTCTTGCCCTGTTGCGGTGCCTTTGCATCCGCGTGTCTTAAGCGCAGAAACTATCAATACGGCATTTTCGGATTACCAGCAGCAATTGACTGATCTGTGGCGACAGCAATTGCCAAAACATATCGAGCCAAACAATTTAGCAGTCCGGAAAATGGTCTGGGGTGATGATTTCGGCGCAGATGACTTGTCGGTCATGGGTGTGGAGCGCGACTTGAGCATAACCCGTAAAGATCAAGTTATTACACGGCAGGGATGGCAGTTTGCAGACCGCAGCGAACATATCGCATTGTTAGTGAAGGAATAAACGTCATGTATTTTAGTGTTATTACCCCGGAAGAACGCTTGCTGCGGCAAGCCGCGCATGAACTGGCGCAATCGTCTTATGCCGAGCATCAATGGTTGTGGAAATTTTTCCCTAGCAGTGCGGATCAAACACGCGATTTTATTTTTCGTCGCCATGAGCTTGACCATATCCCACGTTTTTACGTGGTGTCAAAACGTCCTCCCACAGCGTTTAGCGAGGCGTGGCAGGTACAAAGCCGCAACTATGATCCGCAATTGCAGGAAGGCCAACGCCTGTCTTTTCAGCTCCGTGCTAATCCGGTGATTACCAGAAAAAATGACGCTGGAAAATCTCAGCGCCACGATGTTGTGATGCAAGCTAAAAAACAGTTACTGGCAGAACACGGACTCAGCAAAGAAGCCAAATGGGCGGACTGGAATGACGAGAGCAATAAACCGTTGCTATATGAATTGGTACAAAAGCATTGTGCTGAATGGCTCAACGGAGTAGCGAAAAGAAATGGTTTTGAAGTCGCGCTAACTGATGAAAAGGAACCACAACGCAAGCTACAAGTTGATGCCTATGAACAAAGCAAAGCGGGTAAGCGCGACCACAATATTCGATTTAGTGCCGTAGATTTTTCAGGAGAGTTGCTGGTAACTAATCCTGAGTTATTCCATCTGGCTTTATGTAACGGACTAGGCCATGCCAAAGCCTTCGGCTGCGGCCTATTGCTGGTTCGGCGGGTTTGAGCGGATACTAGCAACTTAGCATCATTGATTAAGTGAGGAGCAAACATGAACTGGAAAGATCGCATTGAAGTGAATCCGGCAGTGCTGGTTGGTAAGCCGATTATCAAGGGCACGCGTATTTCAGTGGAGCTGATTCTGGATCGCATGGCGGACGGGTGGTCGATGGAAGATGTGCTTACCTCTTATCCCCATATCAGCCGGGAAGATGTGCTGGCGGCTTTGAGTTTTGCTTCGGAGTTGTTCAAGGAAGAAACTTTCGTTGCTGTGGGGAAAGTGACTGCATGAAAGTGCGCTGGCTTGTTAACGAAAATTTCCCCGCGCCATCTGTCGCCGTGATGCGTGCATCGGGGCATGATGTGCTGTCCATTGCCGAATCTCATTCCGGGGATGCCGACACGGAGGTGCTTGCGCTTGCACGGGAAGAGGGGCGCTGGCTGGTGACGTTTGATCGAGATTATGGCGAACTGTTGTTTGCGCGTAACTATGCGCCGCCGCCTGCGGTGATTCTGCTGCGGGTTCCGTCATACCGCCCTGATGAACCGGCGGCATGGTTGGAACAACTGCTTCAAGAGCCGGAAGGATTGCTGGGAAAGTTTACCGTTTTTACTGGCAAGACGTTGCGCAGTCGCCCATTATTGCATCGGGTCTGAACATGAAATTTCATTGCTGGTATTTCCTGCTGTTCGCCCTGCCGGGCTGATTGCGCTGTAAATGGCCGATCTTCTGCCTCCGCTCAAGCCTATCGCCATCAAGGAGCGGCTTTCCATTTTGTTTATCGAAAAAGGCCATCTGGATGTGCTGGATGGCGCGTTTGTCGTGGTGGATAAAAGCGGTGTCCGCACGCATATCCCTGTCGGCGGCGTGGCCTGCCTGATGCTGGAACCGGGTACGCGGACTTCCCATGCGGCTGTGGCGCTGGCCGCGCGCGTGGGCACCCTGCTGGTGTGGGTGGGCGAAGCGGGGGTACGACTGTATTCGTCCGGTCAGCCGGGCGGCGCGAGGGCTGATCGCTTGCTCTATCAGGCTAAGCTGGCGTTGGATGATACTTTGCGGCTGAAGGTGGTGCGCAAGATGTACGCAATGCGTTTCGGTGAAGTACCGCCCGAACGGCGCAGTGTGGAGCAGTTGCGCGGCATCGAGGGGGCGCGTGTGCGCGAGACCTATAAACTGCTCGCCAAGAAATATGGGGTGGAATGGAAAGCTCGGAATTACGACACCAGCGAATGGGACAAGGGCGACCTTCCCAACCGCTGCCTTTCATCCGCGACATCATGTTTGTATGGCGTGACGGAAGCGGCGGTACTGGCAGCGGGTTATGCGCCTGCTGTCGGCTTCATCCACACCGGAAAGCCGCTGTCGTTCGTTTACGATGTGGCGGATATTTACAAGTTTGAAACGGTGGTGCCGGTGGCGTTCAAGATTGCCGCTACAAGTCCGCGCAACCCGGAGCAGCAGGTACGCATTGCATGCCGCGATGTGTTT
>CAIQPV010000237.1 GCA_903873725.1 uncultured Nitrosomonadales bacterium | reverse complement strand
CTCTTCGGGCGCACCAACAAATCAAGGAGTTAGGTTAATCGCCTAGCTCCTTTTTCTTTGTCCTTCATGTTCATGGGTAAACTCATGGGTAAACCAGAAAATTGCTAGGCGATTAGCCGTCTTGGCGGCTTAGTTGTAACGTAGATTTTAGTTACGTTACCGGTAGTTACTAACGACCTTTTGCAACGCCAGTAAACATTGGGGAAATTTAAGGAATACGTACTTTTATTGATCAACAGATTCACTTCGCTCAATCAAAGTAGTATGAAGTCGTCGAAAATGTGCGATGGCATTATCGGCACCGATTAACCTGTCTTGACGAGCATCACAACTATTTGGTGGCGTTTGTGTCAATACCACCCGTTTGTCTTGGTTAAGAATAAATCGGTTAGAAATTCCCATCATAACTTCGAACAATTTAGAAATCAGGGGAATACGAATTTGATGGTAGAACCGCAAGTAGTAGCGAGTCTTTTGCTCATTAATTGGCACAAACGCAAGGAGATTTTTAAGACGATGGCTAATGTTTAGCAACCATAAGCCCGGAAAAAGAAAACTCAGTCCGGGTTCCTTTCCTTCAGCAGCATTAGCCAACTCTTTTTGACTACGAGGGCTGCTCCCATCGTCACGAATATTAGTTACCCAAACCCTGATACCTTGTTGATCTGCCTCGACGTAAGGACCTTCTACCAAGCTTCTTCCACCTGCGCCAATAGTAGTCCGATGTACGAATGGCAAATGTGCTACATCGAGCTGGTTTTCAATGGCTCTCGTATAGTGAACCGGCCATTCGACAATGTCTGTTCTATGTTTCCATCCTGTCTCTAACTGAACGAAAAATGGCACTTCAGGATATGCCTCCCGGGTTTCCCCCCACCATAGCCAGATAAATCCGTGTTGCTCTCGCAGATGAAAGCTCCTTAACACCATACCTTTTGGTATTTTCCCTCCGCGCCCGTTCGCTGGAATGTGAATGCATTGACCGTTTACGTCGTATTCAAAGCCATGAAATGGGCAAACCAGCCTGTCTTTACAAATCTTTCCTTGGCTCAATGATGCTCCCAAATGTGGGCATCGATCGAGGTGTGAGCGGGGAAGATCATCAGCGTCACGCCAAAATACAAACCGTTGTCCGAAACGCTCAACGCCCATTGGTTTTCGACCGACTTCACAGCTTTCGAGAACCGGATACCAGAGATTTTCAGGAACACGCATTTAGACTAAGGAAGTTAATCTACGACTTCTTTGAGAACCATATTGTTCGAGTGTTGAACTCTCCATTCCGCTAGCGCGGTAACTATATCGTCGAGCGATGGCAACAATAGAATCTCATCAATTTTCGCCAATTTTGCAATACCGCAACCACCTGTCCACAGGGATACTTCCGGCTTTAGCACATTGCGAAGTTCCTTTAACAAGCCAGGTATCTGTCGTTGTGGGAAAGCAGTCGAAAATGAAAGGGCGACAATGTCGGTATGTTGGGCGCAAGCGGCATGGCCAATTTCAAGCAGTGGCAACTGGTTGCCAAGTGAAATGCATTCAGCTCCTTCAAGCGCAAGTATGGATTCAGCCATGAGAAGCCCCAGTGAGTGTTGCTCGTCCGACACTGTGGTCAGTAAAATCCTCGGCCAACGATTCCCATCAGGTAAAGCATCAATAGCCATGCGCATGACTCGGTTAGTCATCTCGGAGAACAGATGTTCCTCAAAAACATCCAAACTCCCATTCTCCCAAGCCCGGCCTATAAGAACGGTGAGTGGGGCCACTATATCCTGTACAAAACGCTGCAATCCAAGTCGGGCAAGTTGTTGCTGCATCGCTTGTTTATAACCAGCGCTGGCGTGTTGTTTGATCAAATCGAGCAGTGTAATGATGTCTTTCGATTCGAGCTCATTTTTGTCCTGCTTTGTTATCGCAGAACGAGGAACGATGGACATCAATACTTCGATGGACAGACCAATCAATTTGCCAGGTCTGTGGCCTTGGTTCATGAGTCGTTTGATCAGACGCAAACGTTCGACTTGATCAGATGAATAGCTACGTTCTCCGTTGGCATCCCGGATGGGAAAAGGAAATCCATATCTGCGTTCCCACACTCGCAAAACATCTTTGGTGAGCCCGGTATCTCGCTCAACGGAGGAAATGCTAAAACTCGGAACAATCATATTGTCCTAGACATATAATGATAATACATTTGACAGTACGTATATGATGCCATATATTTGGACTAAATAAAAACATATTGTCCATGACAATATTTTAGTTTTGTGCTTAACTCGAATAAATAACTGCTTCGTTAGGCAATATACCCATAACCATTGCTACATGAGCAAGCGCCAATTCAGGTCTGGGAAAGCTGGTGTGTTGAACAGTAGGACGTAGTGCTGGAGAAAGATAAACGTGAACAGCGAAATCATCGAAAGGAATGCCAAATGATTATATGCCCGCACTGTGGTGTATGGAACCACGCCAGGGATAGATGCTTTGCTTGCGGAGCCAGGATGAATATATCCCAGGCTGCGGCAATACGTTGCAGTTATAAATCTCGTTGTGAAGTTTATCGCGGGTTATCTTGCCGAATGGCATAGAGAAAACTCTGTGATACTAATTCTGGATTCAATCTTCTCGACTTTGTCCATCAAATTGGGGGTAACTTTAAGAGAGAAGAACATGATGAGTTTTGAAAGCTACCGAGAACACATTGATATGTTCCATTCAGCAATCAAAGAGGAAGTTGCCATTTCTATTGCTGAGTTGCCCCTAAAGGTCCAAAGTGCCGAGACTGAATTAGCTGAATTGAAAAACGTAATTGATGAAATTGGTGATAACTTTTTTTAACAGTTGGGCGAGACGAAAAACTGATACTTTAGTATATCAAGAACCAAGTGCAGAAGGGTACAAACTAACATATTATTTTATTTGAATATTTTCTTGATTGCTTCCGTCAATCTTACATGTCGGCACTTCCTTAGGTCATGAATATTTTGAGTCCAGAAGAATTCGAATATGCTCTGCAACAATGTGAAACAGAGCCGATTCACCAGATTGGAAACATCCAGCCTCATGGCGCTGCCTTAGTGGTCAGTTCAGACAGTTTGCGTGTTGTACTGCAATCTAGCAACAACCTTGGTCAATTTGTTGACCTACCTCCTGATGGTGTTTTAGGAAAGCCGCTTGAAGAAATAATCGGCGAAACTGCAAAAATGCAAGTTGAAAAATTGATTCGGCTTGCTGAAAAGAAAAATACAGTTACTGGGGTTATTAGTGTTACCCGCAATAATATCTGCCATGAATTGCCAATGCATTTGTATGTCTCTGATGGAATGTACGTGCTTGAACTGGCACATAACAAGACCTCTCATCAAGATGTGCTGCTTGCCCAGATGCTGTTGGAATTTCAGCAATCCCTGTTGGATTCTAACTCATACTCTGATATGTACAAGTATCTGGATGCGATTGCGACTTTCGTCCGATTGTTGACGCGTTATGACAGTGTCATGGTATATAGATTTGATGCCGACTGGAATGGCGAAATTATTTCTCAAGACCGAGTAGCTAGTGCTCCGTCATATTTGGGGATGCACTTTCCTGCCAGTGACATTCCCCCTCAAGCACGGCGCCTGTACTCTGCTAATCTGGTTCGCATCGTGGTTGATATCGATGCATTACCCGTTCCTGTATTACCACTTCTGAATCCTGTAACCCATAAACCTCTCGATATGACTTACTCTGCATTGCGCAGTCTATCCCCGATTCATATCGAATAGCCGAGATGTCAGGACAAATAGTCCAGATCGGCGAGTGGGTACTCCGTAGTGCAGTAACCCAAACAAAAAGCTGGTTGGATCAAGGATTTCTAAATATCGTGGTCGCGATCAACCTTTCAGCCGTCCAATTTCGGCATCCGAAATTGCTGGAAATGATCAATAACATATTGACCGAATCAGGCTTGCCGCCCAATAACATCGAGCTTGAATTGACAGAGGCCGCAGCCATGGATGACCCACTGACAGCCATCACCGTGATAGACAAGCTGAATGATCTCGGCATCCGCATGTCGATTGACGATTTCGGCACGGGATATTCGTCGCTCAGCTATCTAAAAAAATTCAAAGTTTATAAACTCAAAATTGACCAATCCTTCGTGCGTGAACTCTCTGAAAATCCTGAAGACAAAGCCATCGTCCGTGCCATAATCAATCTTGCCAGCAGTCTCGGCTTAAACACCATAGCAGAGGGTGTGGAGACTGTCAGTCAGATGGCATTCTTGCGCTCGCACGGTTGCGAGGAGGTGCAGGGCTATTACTTAAGCAAGCCGTTACCTCCTGATCAATTTGAGAAGTTTGTGAATAATTCCATGACGAACTCACCGGCCGCTCAGGCTTAACCACTCTCGATTCTTTAGTGAGGTTGATGATTTGGGGAAAATCAGTCTCGTTTTATGGTCACAATTTGGAATGACATATATTTGAATGAGGACGACACGACTAAGAAAAATCAGATTGGTCGAACAACCCAGGACATACTTGTCATCACCTTCAAAGTTTCCCTGGTTATCTTCGTCACAGAATTCATTAGTAGAAGTTGATATCGGGTTTGATTTTCTAAACTTGCCTCAAGAGATTCCTACAATTACCGATAGTAATATGATAATTCGGGTTTAAGTACTTAGTGAGATAAATTGGGGGGGTATCAATATGGGCACTTTTTGGGAAACCTACGATTGGGTTGAGCGCACTTTCTGGAATTCACTCACAAAGAAATTATCAAGCTTCTTGTTCCTATTCATCATAAACCTCGTTTATCTCGCCATCTATCTGCATGTCGAAACGAGCGTTCAGGGGGCCATCTCAAGCTACAAAATATCTGCGGATGCAACGAAAGCAATCTTGGCGCCATTTGGTGCTGGATGGAACATTATACTCGCGCTAACTGCCATCGCTCTTGCCTTTAACATCATCATCATCATGTACATGCGTTACCTGATCGTCCGTCCGGTGAAGACAATCACGCACATTTTCGAGGAAATCGGCAAAGGTGAAGGTGATTTCTCGTGCGATTTGCCACAAATAACCCATGACGAATTAAGGCAGCTTGCACAGAGCTACAACAGTTTTGCCGCCAAAATGAGGCACATCATCAGCGAGGTGCGCAAATCAAGTGTTTCTGTTGCACGCGATTCCACCAGGGTAAAGGTTCGCCTTGACGAAACAGTCGCAACAGTTCTCCAACAGGGAGAAATGACGGAAATTGTTTTCACCGCCAGCAACGAAGCAACCCAAGCCATTTCAGAGGTCACAAACAGCGCAAAAGTCATTTCTGACTCAACCAACATGAACTTGGACAAGGTTCGGATTTCATTAGATGAAATGAACGATATTACGACCAGGATCAATGCGGTCGGCGAGAAGGTATTGCACTTTAATCATACCGTTGAAGATCTGTCACGCCGCTCCGAAAATGTTCACCAGTTCGCCTCATTGATCAAGGATGTCTCGGACCAAACCAACCTGCTTGCGTTGAATGCCGCAATCGAGGCCGCACGTGCCGGAGAACAAGGACGCGGTTTTGCCGTCGTGGCCGACGAGGTCAGAAAACTTGCGGAACGCGTAAATACAGCTACAAAAGATATTACCGAAAATGTCACTGCAATGCTTAACCAAGTCAGTAATACCCGTGCCGAAAACGATATTATTAACAAGGATATCCAGATTACACGTGAAGTCATCGGTCGTTCTGCGACTCAGTTCCAGACCATGGTGAACGATTTTGATAGTACCTGCGAGCAACTGGTGAATATTTCCTTTTCCATGGCACAGTTAACTTCAACGAATTTACAAGTACACCAAAATGTAAAACAAATCCACGAACTAGCTATCAATGTGAGTGGTCGTATGAAGGAATCAAGTCAGAGTACGACCGAGCTATCCGAATCAACAGAAGTAATACAAGAACTGGTTTCCAGATTTAATATTGGAGAAGGGACATTTGATGCGGTAGTCCAAAAGGTACGTGCATTCCGAAATAAATTACAGAACGCTTTAGAAGAAATGACGAAGAGTGGGCAGAATCTCTTTGATACTAACTATAAACCGTTCGGTAATAACAAACCACAGAAATACCATGTGTCATGGGGCGAGGAATACACAAGATGCTGTCAGTCTCTGCTTGACGAAGCATACCAATCAATACCCGGATGCGCCTACGCGGTCGGAGTCAATACGGACGGCTACCTTTCTTCGCACAACGCACAGTTCTCCAAGCCGCTTACAGGAAATGAAGCTATCGATCTGGTTGGAAACAGATGCAACAGGAAATTCGAAAATCCCTCAGAATTACGGGCGGCAAAAAATAATACAGCTATGCTGATACGCACCTATTTGCGTGATACGGGCGAAATTCTGTGTGATATAGCTATGCCGATTCATATCAACGGTCGTCTATGGGGAAACGTTCGCGTCGGTATTCCTGCTGAAATACTTGTGTCGTGATCAGAAGTGCAAGGTCGTGGAGAGGGGTACTTAGCCTATCCGGCATGAAGAAAATCGCTTGTAGAGCCTCTATCGAGGCCCCTCTTTTTTGGGGCATTTACTTCGCCAGCAATGACTGGGTTATTCCTTCGTTCCAGCTTTGCCAATGTGGTACTTACGAAAGTATGAGCAAGAAACGGCGATGAGCCTCAAATTGTTTCAATACCCGCTTAGCTTCCGGTAACGACTGAGCGAATTCCACCCTGTCCATCCAATACTTAATAGTGTTCCGGTCGAGGACTTCCGGCCCCGGATGCATTTTGAACAATCCTATATGTTTCATTTCCATCATACACCTCCAGTTGCGGCAATTTGAATTAGCGGTGATCACTTATTCGTATTAAGCTGGCGTTGCTGATATTCGATTTCCCGCTGATTTAGCTCGTTGAGTCTTTTCTCAGTTTCATTCTCTAGCAGTTTGTTGAATTTATCTTCCAAACATGCCTACCAAAATGGAGGTCATGCGTTAATGGAAGAGAGCAATTAAGACGAAAGCAGGCGGCAATATGCGAGGAGCAGATATAACCCAGGAAAGCTTGTTCGTGATGAAGCGGACGATTGATTATATTCCCGCCGGTCATCCGCTGATAGCCATCCGCGAGATACTCAATCAGGCACTGCGCGAGTTGGACAGCATGTTTGAATCGATCTACGAGGAGCGCGGACGCTACTCGGTGCCGCCGGAATGGTTGCTGCGTGGTTTGGTGCTGCAAGCCTTGTATGGGATCAGGAGCGAGCGTCTGCTCTGTGAGCAACTCGGCTACAACATGCTGTACCGCTGGTTTGTCGGACTGGGGATGGAAGATGCCGCGTGGGATCATTCGACCTACACCCAGAACCGCGACCGGCTGATCGAACATGAAGTTATTAAAGCACTGTTCGGGCAAGTCATGAAACAAGCCAAGGATGCCGACCTGCTCTCTGCCGAGCACTTCAGCGTGGACGGCACGCTGGTTCGTGCATGGGTTTCGCACAAGAGCTTTGTGCCGAAGGATGGTTCCCCGACGGATAAAGGCGGCAGCAAAAGCAACCCGGAAGTTGACTTCAAACGCCAGAAGCGTAGCAACGATACCCACGAGAGCACCACCGATGCCGATGCGCGACTGTTCGCCAAGTCGAGCAAAGCCGGAGCGATTCCCGCCTACATTGGCCATGTGTTGATGGAAAACCGCAACAAACTGGCCGTCGATACTCGGCTCACCCTGGCCTCGGGCACCGCCGAACGCGAAGCCGCTCTTGCCATGCTGGAAGCCTTGCCGGGAAAGTCTCGCAAGACTCTGGGCGCGGACAAGAATTACGATACCGAAGATTTTGTTGCGGACTGCCGCGAAATCAACGTAACGCCGCATGTGGCGCAGAACACTTACGAGTACGACACCAAAACCGGCAAGCGCGCCAAGCGCGAGAGCAACATTGACGCGCGAACCACGCGGCAAGGCGGTTATGCCGTCAGCCAGGTGATCCGCAAGATGATCGAGACTTTGTTCGGTGATGCCAAGCAATATCGGCAAAAACCGCAAAAGCGAAGACATGGAAACACCTGTTTCCAGATATGACAAAGTGTTTTGCACCAAAATATTATTGTGCCTCACTGATGCCCCTCAATATTGGGGTGAATTTCAACAAACTGCTAGCTGTAAATTGTAGGTAGCCAGATCATTTGCTGATTTCATCAGCTCGATTTTCTCTTGTATCTGAGCTTTCCTCTGCTCTGCGTCGTCGTCACTAAAGACTCCCGCCATCACCGGCGATGAAATCAATAAAATCAACATCACAAACACCCTCATGACTCCCCCGCAATTTACGCAGCAAGAAACTTAACAGATAAATCTCGCATAATCTGTGCGTTACCGAACACTTGGCAAGAACCATTACGGTTATTATTCAAGTAATCTTATCGGAGAGCCAGCATGAACGAAGATCAAATTACCGGTCGCATCGCAACGATCGAATACATACTCAACCAGGCATTTTCATTTTCGCTTAGGTGATATGAAATATATTCTAATTTCACTGATTATGATTCAGTGCCTTATTTCAAACACCTTTGCCAACTCCTTGGATGGATGGGGACAAGCCAAGTTCGGCATGACCATAGAACAAACAGAAAAGATATTAAAAGGTAAATTCAATAAAAT
>CAIQPV010000236.1 GCA_903873725.1 uncultured Nitrosomonadales bacterium | reverse complement strand
GTTCAGCGCGGCAGGTGGGGCCGCTATATTTCGTGCATACTCATGGCCGGATACCAATATCGAAACATTGGAGCGTTCTTCACAGCGCAGCAGTTGTGCCAGAAAGAAATGCGGTCTACCCCAGCGGCCATAGCCACTGCCATAAACAAGGCCATGTTCCTTGAGAGCACGGTTGATTGCAGCAGTATCGAAATGGTCATGGTCGTGCCCGGCAATCGGAATGGGAAGGTAATCGTTTTCTTCAAGCTCGCTCCATTTGGCCTCTCGCTGCGAAAGCCATGTACCGATGTCTCCTTTTTTCAATGGCTGCACAAACGGTATCTGCTGCTCCCATCGGTAAAATTCGCGCATGGCCAGAAGGTAGTTACACAAGCTCATGTCACGCGCATGACGCGCATCGGCAATATCACAGTTGGTCTGCACAACCTCTATGGTGTGTTGAAGGTTAAACATGCTCGGACACCCTTTATTCAGTGTTGTGCCGCTTGCGAATCCTGAAGGATGCGATCGATTGTACTACTTGCGAATAGGGAAGTGTTTCCAGAGCGCCGAATTTCCTGCAAGCAGAATCAATCAGACTCACCACATCGACAACCTCTTCCGCCCCATCCACGGCGTATTGCAACCCCATCAGTCCGCCGCATTGCAGCTTCATTTCCTGCGCATGCGTGAAGGGAACATCGTCATGGATGTGCTTTAACGCAAACGTTGAGTTATGTTGTAGCAATCGGTGCAACGATAGGCAACTCAACCGTGCGGATGCATCGGTGCAAGCTATGGACTCACGCTCTGCGACGTAATGTTTCTCAACACGAGAACACGAACAGCAACGCGCCAGAATGGCTTTCGCAAATGTACAGGGTTGCAAATTGGCGAAACGCTGTGCCTGCCGGAATGCTGTTTCGTCCACCATCCTGAATTCGCTTAATCGTCTTCGATTTCCGGTACAGGTTCACGAACCTGCGACAGCATATCCTCCGCAGCTAATTCATTTTCGGCGAAAATTATTTTTACCTCGCAAGATTCGGTCGGTGAAAATTCCCGGCGCAGTATTTTGGCACGGTCAGAGGTTGTACGAAATGCTTCGTGTTCCTCGATTTTCTCCAGCCGCAGTATGGGCTTGCGGAAAACCTTATAGATGTAATAAGGCATGAGATTTCCGCTCAAACACAGCCGGTAGGCTTGGGCATGCCGCCATATTTTGTTATCGGCTTCATCGGGCCGGTCAACCACAGCTCGAAAATTTCTTTCTGATCTTCACCCACATACTTGGCAAATTTCCGTATCGGCGGCACCGTGCCGAATTCCTCATAATATTCACGCGCCTTGTTGATATGTTCCAGCTTTTTCTCGTTCAGTTCAAAGCTGTCCACATCAGCCATTGCACGACCGATTGCCGGTGTCCACTTGCTCATGTCCACAAGATATCCATCACCATCACGTTCAGGTATTTCCATAGCAACTCTCCCAGTTAATCATAAAAATCAAGTCCGATTTCACAATAGCCTACTTTGTTTGTCAAGTATACTTATTGGTGATCCACTTTTGGAAAGTTTTTGACGATTTTATCCGGCACTTCGCGGTTGGTTGCCAAGCCAATTGCACTAGCCTCCATTACGGCAGTCACCATTACTGCAATCAGAGTCGGTATCAATGCAATGCGCGTCAGCGCAGTCCACATGATGTGTTTCATGCTTTCTTCATGAGCGGTCTGGCTGATCACCCAGGCAATAAAAATCAGAAGGGCAGAAACCGCATAGCTTAGCATCAACCACTGTGAATGGTTGAATGTCAAACGCCAGTGCGCATCAGCAAACCAGTTCGTGGATTTTCTGCTACGAAGAAAAATATAGCCAATAAGCATAATGGAACAGAATAGCGGGATAAGTAAACCTGACATTCCCGCTTTAAGCACGATAACTGCCGGCGTCATAAATAAGTCAAACGCGAACAGTCCGG
>CAIQPV010000235.1 GCA_903873725.1 uncultured Nitrosomonadales bacterium | reverse complement strand
TGCCGTTCGGCTGTTTGATGGCGAGTGCAAATTCAACCTGCGTAATGCCGTGGCGCGCCAACACGCTTTTTAGAACAAGCGGCATATACGTGTCTCCGTTAAAGTTGAGGGCGGCGGACATGGTGGCCTCCTGTATTGCTTATGCGATCTGCTTTCATTACAATCTCCTTGTCGTAGTTGATGTTTCAAATCTTCGCCTGCCGTCTGATCACGGTGGGCGAATTCTTTTTCACTTCACCGCCATCAGCCTCGGTGCCGGTTCTGCAAACTTTCCTTCCAGATGATCAGCCGCTTCCTGCAGCTGCTCTTCCATCAATCCATTCGGATACCACTCAGCCAAACTGGCGCGATCCTCTGCCGTAAGCGGTCTGCCCAGCATAGAGCGCAAACGCATGGCTGCCTGAATCTGGGTGAGGGGCTTGATCTCGATCTGCGTGGGGTTGGGTACATCCATTGCTGTGCCGCGCTTGGGCAAGTAATTCGGTAGCTTGGTATCGGTGACGGGCTTATAGGGGTCGAGCTCGCCGTTGAACGGCAGGCTTTTTCCCTTTCTGGCGAGTGACGCTTCTTCCAGCGTTGCCGCGCTCATCACCAGCATTTCGATATCCTTGGCGTTGCGCTGCGTGGGCGTATCGGCGTGGCGTGAATACGATTCGCAGATCACGTCGGCATCTTCTCTAAAGCCAAACTCGTTGCGCTGCACCTTCTCGACCACATGGAACACTTCGCGGCCGTCCTCGTTTGTCATCACCAGCTGCGCGGCATTCGGACGCCACGGATTCATTACCACCATGACTTTCTGGCCGACGATGATGTCCGGCAGGGTGGAGACATCGTATTCGTCGCCCTTGTAGTCAACAGTGAGTGTGGGCTTGACGACGCGGCTTTCCGGCGCGGTATGGGCCAGTTCGCGGCAGGTTGCTTCATCGGGAGCAATACGCAGCTGCTCGGCGTTGATTTGCTGCCACACGCTGTAACGGGTTTGCTGGGTGCGGGTGTGGATGCTGGTGCAATTAAACATGCGCATCCAGCGCCAAGCAGCTTGATTCAGCTCATCCAAGCTGTTGACCGCGATGAACTTCAAACCGCTCTCGAATTTCTTCTCGACCAGGTCGTTCATCTTTTCCACTTGCCCCTTGGCTCGGGGATTTCCGGGCTTGTTGACCTGCACATGCACTTGAAGACTGTGGCACAGGTTTTTGAAAATGGCGCCGGTATTGGCGCTGCCGGGGTCGAGCATGGCGATAAATGGCACACCATGAAAAGGATCATGCGGGCCGCGTTTCTGCGTAGCATGAATAAATACGTTGGAAAGATTCTCACCCGACTCGGCCCCCAGCACATATTCGACATAACAGGTGCCGCTGGTGTGGTCGGTGAGCACGTAGCGCCAAACGCGCTCCTGTTCAATGCGTGCCAAGTTCTTTGGCTTGTTCTTGTAAAACTCATTGGCGTCCATCACTTGCAGGCCATGATTTAGATCAGCCTCGCTGCGCAGGTAATACAGCACGCACAGAGACGGGTCGATTTCCCACACATGATTGGGATGCAGGCTGGCCAGCTCATTGACCGGATCCGGCGCGTTGAGCTGGTCAGGATGCAATTTGTACTGGCGCAGCGCACGCACCACGGTTGAGGTGCAAAGACGAAACAGTTCGCCGGTTTCTTCATCCAGGCGCGAGGCGGCAATCTTGCCATTGGAAACCAGTATGTCAACCGCCTGCTCAATGCTCATCAGCCGCTTGCCATTACGACGGGTGGATTCCATTAGCACAGTGGAAACCAGCTGGGCTTCGTCAAAGGAAAGTTGTATTTGTCCTGCATCGGTACGGCGTTTGCGGGTCGGGCGCATGGTCACTTGATTCATTCGTCGGTGTAGCGTGGGGATGGAAATACCCAGCTCAGCCGCAGAGCG
>CAIQPV010000234.1 GCA_903873725.1 uncultured Nitrosomonadales bacterium | reverse complement strand
GCCATCCCGGATTACGCTGCGCTGCATCCGGGCTACGTTTCTACAAGCTCCTTGCCGGCATCGAAGCGCGCAGACTATCGACGCTGAATTTCTTCACCCCGGTCGCATCCTGAAACACCTTGAAAACTTTTTCCGTCACCGCATCGGATTTCACAAAATCGCCGTAGGCCCGCTCAAGCAGTGCCTTGTATTCCGCTTTGCTTGCCCCATCGTCGCCTCCGCTGAAACTGTGCCGCGCCATGTATTGATTGAAACGCTTGAGAATGTGCAAACGGTTGACGTTGACCACGCGCTGATCGTATTCCACTTCAAGAAAATTCAGGAATTCTTCCGCCGAAGAAAGTTTGCCCAGGGCATTTACAATTTCACTCATGACGTTATCTTCCTTATGAATGGCTGGCCGAACAGGCCACGGTCTCAAAATAAATCTGGTGCAAATCATCCTGTTCGGGTGAATGCTTGGTACGGTAAGAAAACTCGCGAACCCTGGATAAAATTCTCTGCGCCTCGCCTTTCGAAAGCACGATGCCGATGTCTGCATAAGCCCTGATTACAGCGCTGGCGCCGGAATGCTTGCCCAGCACCATGCGGTGCGCCATGCCGATTTCTGCCGGATCGAACGGCTGATAATTGAGCGGGTTTTTCAGCAGGCCGTCAACATGGATACCGGCTTCATGAGTGAATACCGCAGAGCCGACAATGCTCTTGTTTGCAGAGACACCTTGTCCCGAAGCTTTGGCCACCATGTTCGACAGGTCATGACAAAAATACATATCCACACCGGTTTCCACCCCATGAAGATGCCGCAACGACATCACCACCTCCTCCAGCGGCGCATTCCCGGCACGTTCGCCCAAGCCGTTTACCGTGGTATTAACATGCGTTGCCCCGGCGCGCACGGCAGCCAGCGAATTGGCAGTGGCCAGGCCGAAATCGTCATGGGCGTGGATTTCGATTTGCAAATCGGTAGTTTTCCTGAGCAGGTCGATGCGCTCAAAAGTGGTGAACGGATCAAGTATTCCCAGCGTGTCGGCGAAACGAAAACGCAGCGCGCCGCAATCCTGCGCTGTTTCCGCCACGCGGCGGACGAAATCAATGTCGGCACGCGAGGAGTCTTCCCCGCCTACACAGACGTAATATCCCATCCCGGTGGCTTCGCGGACAAACCGCCGCACGGTGCGCAGCACCCAATCCCGGTCTTTCTCCAGTTTCTTGCTGATATGGATGTCGGATACAGGAATGGATAGATTCACCCAATCCACCTTGCAACGGGAAATCGCCGACATATCGGCCTCATGCATCCGTCCCCACACCATCAGTCCGGCCTGCAACTGCTGTTCGGCGATGGCGTTGATCGACTCGCATTCCTCCTCGCCCATCACCGGCACGCCAACCTCCAGTTCGGATACTCCGGCGGTAACCAGCGCGTGGGCAATGCGGATTTTTTCCTCCGCTGTGAATGCGACTCCCGCAGTCTGTTCGCCGTCACGCAGGGTTGTGTCGTTGATCGTCACCATATTGCTGTCGCGTTCGGTACGCATAATTTATTCCTCTCGAATATGATTCAGCAACAACTGTGCCACTGCCGTAATATTTTCTTTTATTGCAATTAATCAAGTTGATAAAAATAGCCGGCATTTGTTTGCATTATTCTTCTGCCCGACAAAAAAATCTGTTGTAGCATTTGCTACAAAGCTTTTTTTATCACATGGCCCGGTACCGCCTTGCAGATGCGGTAACATCGCAGGCAACACCAAATAATCGAAACGGAGAACGTTGCATGAGTTTTTTGCATGAAGCATGGAAAGACACGCTGGAAATTGCCAGAGATCCTTTATTCAGCATCGGCAACACGGATTTCACGCTGTTGCGTTTGTTTGGTTTGTTGCTCATCATCGCTGTGGTGTTTCAAATCGCCAGAATCACCAAGCGTTCGATCAACAAGTTGAATCCGGACCCGACCGACCAGGCCGTTTATTTATTAAGCCGCTTCGCGGGCTACTTCGTATGGATTATCGGCACGCTCATCGGCTTGAACTTCCTGGGCTTCGAGCTTTCCAGTTTCGCCTTCCTTGGCGGTGCGGTTGGCCTGGGGCTGGGTTTCGGGCTGCAGAATATTCTTTCCAACTTCGTGGCCGGGATCATCATCCTGTTCGAGAAATCGCTCAAGGTCGGCGACATCGTTGAATTGCAGTCCAGCGTGACCGGCAAGGTCGCTGAAATCAACCTGCGCTATACCCGTATTACCACAGCGGATGCAATAGACATACTGGTGCCCAATTCGGAGTTCATCAGCGGGCGCGTGGTGAACTGGACTTTTGCCGATCCGATCCGGCGTATCCACGTTCCCTTCACTGCGGCATACGGTACTGACAAGAACGTGGTTCGTGAAGCAGGCATAGCCGCAGCAATGAATGTGCAGACCACGATCAACGACGATGAACATCAACCTGCGGTCTGGCTGGTACGCATGGGCGAAAGTGCGCTGGAGTTCGAACTGCTGGTATGGATAAATCAGGAAACAGTCAAAACCCGCGGCATGGTTCAGGCAAGCTATGTATGGGCGCTGGAAACCGAACTGCGCAAACGCGGCATCGAGATACCCTTCCCGCAACGGGATTTGTATCTCAAGAATTCCAGGATAACCGTTTCAATGGATAACTCAGGGCAAAGTTGATTGCACTGAAAATACCTCACTTGTTTCTCCCGCAAGGAGGAAAAACATCAGACGCTGAAACTCTCACCGCAACCGCAGGAGTCCTTGACGTTGGGATTGTTGAACTTGAAACCCTCGTTCAATCCTTCCCTGGCATAGTCCAGCTCGGTGCCGTCCAGATAGGCCAGACTCTTGTGGTCCACCAGCAGCTTCACGCCAAAGCTGTCAAATGTCAGATCTTCCCCATCCAGTTCGTCGGCAAACTCCAGGCTGTAAGCCATCCCTGAACACCCCGAGGTTTTCACGCTCAGGCGCAGGCCCACGCCCTTGCCGCGATACTTCATGAAATTTTGCACCCGGGTGGCGGCGCGTTCGGTCAATGTGATTGCCATTTTATTCTCCTTGTAAAATAAAATTTATACGGAAAATGACGAGCCGCATCCGCACGTGGATGAAGCATTAGGGTTGGTAATGACGAAGCGCGCGCCTTCCAGTCCTTCCTGATAATCCACCGATGCGCCTTCCATATACTGGTAACTCATCGCATCAATCATCAGCGACACGCCGTTCTTCTCAATCACGGTGTCGTCATCGTTCATCGCTTCGTCGAAAGCAAAGTTGTACTGGAAACCGGAGCAACCGCCGCCGGAAACATAGATGCGCAACTTCAACGCAGGGTTGCCCTCTTCCGCGATCAGCGCACCCACCTTGCTGGCTGCGCTGTCGGTGAAATCAAGCGGTGCTGCAATTTCTGTCTGTGTCATGGCTTGTCCTTGGTCAAGTTGGGTTGTTGCCCGCAGCGTGCAGCAACCGGTTTTGCTTCGGGCTACAAGCACTGATTTAGCAAGGACTATGCCAAATTTGAAAAGACCGTCATATCAAGGTTTGCAGATGTTGAGTTGCGAACCACTCGTCAGGTTTGTAGTTTTCGCGACAAAATTTCAAACGAAGATGTTTTGAACTTCCCGGCTTCAACTTTGTCGCATAAGGCACATAACTTGCTTTTGATTAAAGTGTGTTGTGCCCCTTGCATCGGATACAGCCCGACTTATATTAGGTGCCGAATTGATTTCGGATGACACCGGAAATCCAGGAAAAAGCCGTGCGCGTTTTTAAAGAAGACAACATCGAACTGGTCACCGTGTATGAGGTGAGCAAGATACTCAGTTCATCCCTCGACCTGCACAAGACCATGCGCAACGTGCTGAACGTGTTGTCCAGCCATTTGCAGATGCAGCGCGGGATGGTCGCACTGTTGCAGGACGACGGGTATCTTCAAGCCATCGCCGCCACCGGCATGGATCAGGAAGAAATCGACCAGGGCCGTTTCAAGGCGGGTGAAGGCGTGATGGGAAATATCCTGAAAGCAGGCGTCCCGGCGGTTGTTCCCGACATATCGAAGGAAGCACTGTTCCTCAATCGCACAGGTTCACGCAAGGGCAAGAGCAAGAGTGTCATCTCCTTCATCGGAGTGCCTATCAAAGTTGGCCGCGAGTCCATAGGCGTGCTCAGTTTCGACCGTGAAAGCGACAATCCGGAAGTTTCACGCGGCTTCGGTGGGGATGTCCGTTTCCTGTCGATGGTGGCAAACCTGATCGGCCAGACTGTACGCCTGCACCAAAAGGTGGCAGAAGACCGCGCCAATTTGATGCATGAAAAACAGCGCCTGCAATCCGAGCTGCATGACAAGTACAGCATCGACAATGTCATCGGGCAAAGCAAGATCATGCAGGGCGTGTTCGCCGAGGTGTATCAGGTGGCGCCTTCCAAATCCACCGTGCTGTTGCGCGGCGAATCCGGTACCGGCAAGGAAGCCATCGCGCGCGCCATCCATCACCTTTCGCCGCGCAAGGATAAACCGTTCATCAAGGTGAATTGTGCGGCGCTGTCGGAAACACTGCTGGAATCCGAACTGTTCGGCCACGAGCGCGGATCGTTCACCGGCGCTTCGCAGGAGCGCAAAGGGCGCTTCGAGATGGCGCACTGCGGCACCCTGTTTCTGGACGAGATCGGTGATATTTCGCCTGCCTTCCAGACCAAGCTGCTGCGCGTGTTGCAGGAGCGCGAATTCGAGCGCGTCGGCGGCAACAAGACCATCCGTGTTGACGTGCGGCTGGTCGCTGCCACCAACCGCAATCTCGAAGATGCCGTGGCGAAAAACCAATTCCGCGCCGATTTATACTACCGCATCAACGTGGTTTCCATTTTCCTGCCCCCCCTGCGGGAACGGCGGGAGGACATCCCGCTGCTGGCGGAATATTTCCTGCAACAGGCGAATGAAGAGAGCGGCAAACGCGTGAAATTTTCCGCCGAAGCGATGCAGGTAATAAGCAACTGCAACTGGCCGGGAAACGTGCGGGAACTGTCCAACTGCATCGAACGCATCACCACCATGACGCCGGGCAACGTCATCCGAAAAAAAGACATGCTGTGCGACAGCGACCGCTGCTTCTCTTCCATCATGTGGCAGCAGCAAAGCAAGCACACCGTTATCCCCATCGTCAGCGCCCCGGCGCAATTCCATCCGATTGCAAGGGAAGCTCCCGTCCGGTCACCTGCGGAAGCGGAACCGATATCGCATGCCGGTGAATACGGGGATCCGCAAAAGCACCAACTCATCGAAGCGCTGGAAAAATGCGGCTGGGTGCAGGCCAAAGCCGCCAGATTGCTCGGCATCACTCCGAGGCAGATGGGCTATGCAATCACCAAATTTGGAATTGATGTAAAGCGGTATTAATTTTATGCCTAAGAACAATTATCCGACTGGTGCTGTCGTAGAAAGATGGGTAGAAACAGTAGCCCTTTATATCGTTCCCACCCTTATACAGCGCCCGCAAACAGGCTTCTGCCGGAACAGTAAATGACAAGTCCCGCCATCTTATCAAGTTTACCCCCCGCTCGGCTTACGCTCGACCGTATCGAGCCGTTTATCCAACTGCATGGCAGCCGCATTTCCGGCCGGTTTCGCGATATTCAGCTCAACAGCGCCTTTCAGCCTATTTTCAGTCTGGCACACCGGCGTGCAGTCGGTTTTGAAGCCTTGCTCAGGCCGCAGACAAACGATGGCACGCAACTCTCGCCACTTGCCGTTTTCGACATGGCACAAGACGAAGCGGAAAGCATTTTCCTGGACCGGCTTTGCCGCATCGTCCACATCCTGAATTTTCTGACTCAGGCTGACGACATCAACTGGCTGTTCCTGAACATCAGCCCCCTGGTCACGGTTTTCGGCAAGCGCCATGGAAGTTTCTTTGGCGATTTGCTTGACCGTTACCAGATACCCCCGCACCGGGTAGTTATCGAAATTCTGGAAGGAAAAATTCAGGATGAGGGGTTGCTGGCTGAGGCAGTGATGTATTTCAAGGAACTCGGTTGTCTGGTTGCCATAGACGATTTCGGCGCAGGGCATTCGAACTTTGACCGCATCTGGCGTATCCAGCCGCACATCGTCAAGCTGGATCGCAGCATCATAACCCAGGCTGCGCTCAACCGTTCCGTGCGCCGGGTAATCCCGAATCTGGTCAACCTCATCCACGAAGCAGGCAGCCTGGCGCTGATGGAAGGGGTGGAAACAGAAGAAGAAGCGTTGATCGCCATAGACTCTGATGCAGATTTTGTGCAAGGCTATTATTTCGCCAAGCCTGCAAGAACGCTTCCATCCGATAATCCGAGCCGAAATTTCATCATAGACGAACTATGCAATAAATCCACGTTTGCGAGCAAAGCAGAATCCGGTGCCCATAAAGACAAGTTGCACACCTATCTGGAGGCCTTTAAAGTATTCCATCAGCAGTTCAAGAACGGTGTGGAAACAAGTGTCGCATGCCAGGGTTTTCTCGGCCTGTCAGGTACCGAACGCTGTTATCTTCTCGACAAGGACGGCAGGCAGTTGGGCAGCAACTTTTCATCACTTTTCTCTCCCACACTTTCCGACCCCCGCTTCAAACCGCTGGCCGACAGTAGCGATGCGTTATGGGCGCGCCGCCATTATTTCCGTCGCGCAATAACTCAACCTGGCGATATCCAGGTCAGCAGACCCTACCTTTCCATTGCAGGCGGCAACATGTGTGTGACACTCTCGGTAGCGGTACACAGTGGCAAGGAATTGAACGTCCTGTGTGGCGACCTGATGTGGAACGATTAGACTTGTAGCAAACCATCCATATCGCTGTCGCAATACTGACAGCCGTTTGCATCCATCACTCATCTCAACATCCATCATGCTGATCTGAAAAGTATTTTTATATGGCACGGGGCTTGCTAATCATCAGGCAAGACAAACCCAAATCATCGAGGTCAGCATGGCATCCATGTTTGAAAACAGCAGCATACTCCGGCTAAAACCGCTGGGTGGCATCAAAGTTGAAGTAGCCCGACAATCGGGCTGCGGCACATCGGGTGGAGCGGGCAAATCCAGTTGCGGCTCTTCCGACGGCCCTGCCGACATGCCGCCGGAAATCTGGGAAAAGGTGAAAAACCATCCCTGCTATTCCGAGGAAGCGCACCATCACTTTGCGCGCATGCATGTAGCAGTGGCGCCTGCCTGCAATATCCAGTGCAATTACTGCAACCGCAAGTACGACTGCTCCAATGAGTCGCGTCCCGGCGTGGTGTCGCAAAAGCTCACACCCGACCAGGCTGTGAAGAAGGTGCTTGCAGTTGCTTCCGAAATTCCTCAGATGACCGTTTTGGGCATCGCGGGACCCGGGGATGCGCTGGCCAGTCCGCAGAAAACTTTCGACACCTTTCGCCAGTTGCAGGAGAAAGCCCCGGATATCAAGCTTTGCCTTTCCACCAACGGGCTGATGCTGCCGGATTATGTGGACGAAATCTGCAAATACAATATCGACCATGTGACGATCACCATCAACATGACAGATCCCGAGGTGGGCGCAAAAATTTACCCGTGGATTTTCTACAACCACAAACGTTTCTATGGACGCGAAGCGGCGCAAATCCTTACCGAGCGCCAACTGCTGGGACTGGAGATGCTCACCGCGCGCGGCGTGCTGACCAAGATCAATTCGGTGCTGATTCCCGGAGTCAACGACCAACACTTGATCGAAGTGAATAAAGCGGTGAAAGCGCGCGGCGCATTCCTGCACAACATCATGCCGCTGATTTCAGAAGCTGAGCACGGCACGGTGTACGGCCTCGCCGGACAGCGCGGCCCTTCCGCACATGAACTCAAGGAAGTACAGGATGCCTGTATGGGCGGTGCGAATCTGATGCGCCATTGCCGCCAGTGCCGTGCCGATGCGGTGGGGCTGCTGGGCGAAGACCGCAGCGATGAATTCACGCTGGACAAAGTTGAACAGATGGACGTGGTTTACGATCTCGGCAAACGTCGGGCCTACCAGCAGAAGGTCGAAGCGCAACGGGAAGCGCAAGTCGCAGCCAAGAAGGCGGCGTTGCTCGCGCAAGGCGTTGATGACGGCATGAAAGTGCTGGTGGCGGTGGCAACCAAGGGCAACGGCAAAGTCAACGAACACTTCGGCCACGCGCACGAATTCCAGATTTACGAAGTGTCAGCGACGGGCACCGCTTTCATCGGCCACCGCCGCGTCGATCACTACTGTCAGGGGGGCTGGGGCGAAGATGATGTGCTGCCCTCAATCGTCACTGCCATCAACGATTGCCACGCCGTGCTGATCGCCAAGATCGGTGCCTGTCCGCGCGATGAGTTGAAAGAAGCGGGAATTGAGCCGGTGGAAAAATATGCGCACGAATTTATCGAAAATGCCGCATTGGGATGGTTTGCCGACTACCGTGAGCGGGTGGCGAAAGGCGAAATTGTTCATCAGGTGCGTGGTGATGCGGCGATACGACAAGGGGCTTATTTAGCTGCCTGATTTCAGTTTGTAGGTGCGAATTCATTCGCACATTGTTCATCATACGCGTGCGAATGAATTCGCACCTGCAAGAATTATTTAAAGGAGAAACAACATGGCATACAAAATTGACGATACCTTTTGCACCGGATGTTCCGCCTGCGAACCGGAATGTCCCAATCAGGCTATCTACGAAAAAAGCGGCATGTTTTATATCAAGCCTGAAAAGTGTACCGAGTGTATCGGCAGTTTCGACGAGCCGCAGTGCGTGTCGGTCTGCCCGGTCGACGATACCTGCATTATTGACAAAAGCTACCCGCGCTACGTCGCCGCCTAGGAGAACAGCATGAATGTCAACATCACAGAGAAAGCGGCAACCTTCATGCGCCGCATGATTCGCTTCAACGGGGGAGCGGGAGATTCCGGTTTCCGGCTGGTTGTTTCACCCGGCGGATGCTCCGGTTTCAATTCCAGCTTTACCGTCGAAGCCGCGCCGCTGCAAGGCGATGCCGTACTGGACACTAACGGCGTAAAAATATTCCTGCCCGCCGAAAGCCGCATCATGCTGGAAGGTGTGACGGTGGATTTTTCCGACAACGCGATGTCCACCGGTTTGAGTTTCATCAATCCAAATGCACAGTCCTGCGCATGCAGCAGTTCGGGCACCGGCGCGCCGCCGCCAAGCGCCAAGATCAGCATTGCCAGCATTCAGCGCAGGCATTGATGTGACTTCGGCGAACCCCGGCGAACTACCGTGCTCGCTGGCAGGTTTGCCGGCAGCAGCGGAGCGTCATCTGGAACTCGCCGGCCTGGCTTATACGCAGGATAGTCTGGCGGAAAAACATCTGGGCGAGGCCATGCGAATCGCACCGGGACATTTGGCGGTACAGGTTGGCTACTACCGCTACCTGTTCTACAAAGGACGGCTGCAGGACGCACTGGCGCAACTGGATGTATGCATGGGCAATGCTGCGGCACAATGCGGCCTGCCGGAGGACTGGCGCAAGGCGCAGCCGCAGGATGCCGAATTCGGCAGCTATGATTCGTTATGGGCACGGTTCTACCTGTTTGCGCTCAAGGCGCACGGTTACATCAGGATGCGTCTGGGTGATCTCGAAGGAGGCAGTGCAGCCATCACCAAAGCGATGCAACTTGATCCGACCGACAAGGTGGGTGCAAAAATTTTGCTTGAGGTTGTGGAGCGCCGGGGACGCGATGACGATGACTGACCCGCTCGAATCACTGGACTGGCAAGGCAGGCAGGTGGATTGCTCCACCTGCGAGAATTTTGCCATGCTCGCGGGCGGCGGATGCAAGCCGATGCTGGCGTGCGTGCATGACCGCTACGCCAAGCGCATCGACCGTTTCTTTGCGCAAAATCGGGAACTGGCGCAGAAGTACGTCACGCATCCGTATTTTGAAGTGCGCGCGGTTGCCTCGAAATATCTGGACGTGTTCCACCTGTCGCGTTTGCGCAACGACCCGGATGAAACCGTGCGCAGTATGGTGGTGTTGCGCCTGCCGCAGCGGCAATTGCTGGAAATGCGCAACGACCCGGATCGCGAAGTGCGTATCCGCGTGGCCTCGAAACTGTTGCCGCACGATCTGGAACCGATGATGCATGACGAGGATTATTTCGTGCGTACTATTGTGGCCAGGCGTCTGCCGCAGGGCATGCTGGCATTGATGATACGCGACCCCGACAGCAGCGTGCGCGAAGTGGTGGCCGACAGGATAGACGACAGTCTTCTGCTGGCAATGATCAATGACCCGGATGGCGAAGTGCGCCTCGCCGTCGCCAGGCGACTGTCCGAACAGCATTTGATTTTGCTGCGCCACGATGCCGACTGGCGCGTGCGTTATGAAGTGGCGGGTCGTATCGCCGCCGATTACCTGAGGGAAATGGCGGTGGATGAAGATGCGATGGTACAAGAGATGGCGCTCATGCGCCTGATGGAAAAAGTCATGGATGCAAGCGAATCAGGGCGGAGGACACATGGCAAAAATTAGCCGCGACAGCGACATTGTTGAACTCGACGGGCCGCCGCTCTATGACTACGGCGACAAGGTGGTGGCGCGCTTCAACATCCGCAACGATGGCACTTACCGTGGCAGGGACATCGGCGAGTTGCTGGTAAAGAAAGGCGACGTCGGCTACGTCGCCAGCATCGGTACTTTTTTGCAGCAGTTTTATATCTATGGCGTGGACTTTTATGAACGCGGCACGCTGGTGGGAATGCGTTCACGCGAATTACTCGAATTTGAACGGGAAGCGGAAAGAGAGGACGAAAGTGTTTGATATACGTGAACCAAAATACCAATGGGGACAACCTGTGGTTGCCTTGGACGACCTGATTAACGACGGCAGTTTTCCTGGAGCTGAACTGGATGCGCTACTGATCGAAAGTGGAACGAAAGGTGAAATCGTGCAGACTGGAATGCATGAGGAATCGAACACGCCGATTTATCTGGTTGAGTTTCCCGGCGGCAAGGTGGTCGGTTGCCTGGAAGCGGAGATCGCGCCCGCCTAGGCGAAAACATGTCCGCGCATCCAAACCAGCTCGACTGCAAGCGCATTGAGCGCGCACTGGCGCAGCGCGAGCGTTACCGCTACGTCACCCCGCAGGTTATCCCGGACGAGGATGATCACGGCTACCGTATCGAAAGCCCGTGCTGCTCGCGCAACGTTGAACCGGCGGGCGGCACCATAGACATTGCGTTGCTAAAATACCTCAAACCGCACTGGCTGCTGTACCGCAAGGATCACGAATACAGCACCTGGGTCTTGCATAGCGTGGAGGACACGCTGAATGCCGCGCTGGAAATATTGCTGCCAGACGAAGAACGAGTGTTCTGGCCGTGATGCATTTGGTGTATTTGTAGGTGCGAATTCATTCGCATATAACTTAAATAGCGCGTGCGAATGAATTCGCACCTACGAAACCATCAACGGTTTTCCCAAATTTTTAAGGGCGCTTCTAAAAATTCAGATTTCGCCCAAATGCAAGGCGTGGAAAAAATGTCGCAGCGCAGCATATGGATGATATGTAAGCAAGAAATTTTTTCCGCAACGCAGCAGTTGGGATGAAATATGGATTTTTAGAAGTGCCCTT
>CAIQPV010000233.1 GCA_903873725.1 uncultured Nitrosomonadales bacterium | reverse complement strand
GCGAGGCATTCCTGCTTTATGAGGAGCGGCGGAGAGTACGCGGTAACTCGACTTGAAGGCTGTGCCCAACACCAATTTCGGGTGAAACAATATGCCATTGATTTAGCCTCTCTGGCAAAAGTAAACAAACCACGTTCGTAGAACGTGGTATTGCCCCAAGCCCCCCATAGGGGGGCCGGTCTACGAAATAGTGCTCTACCAGATTCAAGTTTAATTCTCGCCCTACCTGTTACTTGGAGCATCTTAAATTGATTAGATGGAACACTTACAAAGTGATATTGACCAAACTTTTTATCAGGGGGTACTTTTTCAATACAGTTCGTGCGCTTTCATTTCGTTACCTGTTACGAGACAACACTCCGAAAGGTAGCCGGTTAAAAAGCTGCTCTGACAGGCAAAGCCAGTCAGGCGATGACCACGCCCATAGGACGTGGTTTTCTGTTTGTTAATAAAAAAGCCCCTACATCCAGAGGATGCAGAGGCTTGGTTGAAACAATTTATTCAGGCGTGGTTACTGCCTCAATTTATCTGTGCGCTCGACGCGTTTTATTTCACTTTCGACGGCATCGCGCACCCGCTCATAATCAGATTGCGTATTGCCAGTGACTTGATAAATGTCTCGGACTATTTCCTTGATGTTTTTGACCAATTCCTTATCTCCAAGATCAGGGTGATATTCGAGCAATCCTTCGACAGCATCATCAAATGTGCCATCAAACTCGGTTCCATTTGTCACCACAGCTCCTGCCATCATATCGCGGATATCTGTCAGAGACAGGCATTCATCATTGCAGAATGTGTGGGCGTCAAGCTGCCTTACACCATTTAATAACAAGCTCACACTATACCCATGCCTGTTGTAGCAGGGCAGCACTTGGACTGTTGCCATTTTCTTTCTCCTTAAAATCGCGGAGCAGCCCATGCGGGACTGCTTACCCGCATGGGTTAAATTCTCACCAAGATGGTGATTCATGCCAATTAAAATGCCAGGCTTCCATGAAGTGAGTGACAAGAAAGAGCTCAGGTAGCATAGTTACCTATGCCGTCCATTACCATAACGTCATCCTCCTCATCCCGACCTTCAGGTTTGTACTTCAACTGCCCCGTGGTGCAGGCGCTGATATCCAAGTCAGTGCGTTTGCCGTGATACACGGGTTGGTAAATACTCCCGCCCTTGTACGCGTACAGATATTCCACCTCCACGATATCCCCAGCAGCAGGAACTTCGAAGTTTGGCGGAATAGTCACGTTGCCGACTGGAATCATCATCTGCCCCTCGATCACATCAGGACGGTCACTGCTGTCCAGTAAGCCGATCTTGACGCTACGCTTTCCAGAATTGACTTCCATCACGCAGCAGCTGGCCGACTCAGTGAACTTGAACTTCAGCCAGTCGCCGCCCGTGCTTGGACGCCCCTCTTTGACGTGGCATTTCAATAGTTTGAACACCACGCCTTCGCCGTGCGCGAGCTTTACCTTATTCCACAGACGGCGTTTCTCCTCCGTGGTTACGGCAACTGGTACAGGCTTGATTTGCCTACATTCTGCGAGGACTACTGCTGCAAGACGCATGCGTACTAACCAAGGCAACGAGTGCATGCGTTCTCCTTTGTGGACATGAAGATCGAAGACATACAAGATGTCGCCAATAATCTCCCCGTCCACGCGGATCGCCCCGCTGGCCACTTCGATGTCCTGAAGTTCATCTGCCAAGGGTTTCGGCAACGGTACTGATAGCCCTTTTCGGTTCATACCTGTCACGTTACCTGCAACTGCATGCGCCGCGCGCCGCTCACCGTCCATTTTTTCTTGTGCTGTCCAGTGATCATCCTCAATCAGACGCATGGCCTCATCTTCAGATATTGGATTGAGCAATTGCGGAGTGAAGTCAGTTTTGAGACCGGCATTCTCCGTGCCCTGGTAAGCGGCTCCGGATACATCAGGCGTGTAACCTTTTGAAGTTTTTTCCTTCACCAGCTTGTCGTAAATCTTCTTCGCTTGCGCGAAATCGACCGGAACGGATGTCTTGGTGCCGACAGTTAGCGCAGCGCCACGGCGACCATAACGAAAATTGACAACATTGCCGCCTGCGACTTCAACTATTTCTGCGTGGTATTCCTTGTCACTACTCCCTTCGGAATAGTACAAGCTGGTTTGTGAAATTGCTTTCATTGGATTCTCCTGATTTACAAACCAACATTGGTTCACTGAGTATTGGTTGAGCACGTACCAATAAAAACCGCCCGAGCTCAAAGAGCAAGGCGGTCGCTTAATCTGTTGACAGATCACAAGGCAGAATCAGGAAACTGCGAAGGATGTTACATTTATGAGCGCAAGCAGCAAAATTAGGTGTCGCGAAAATGAGGTACGAAAATTGTGTTGCAAATAGTAGCTACTTTAGCTATTATAAAAACATGCAAACAGTAACCGCAAAAGAAGCAAAGAACCGACTCGGACAAGTTATCGACATGGCCCTGACCGACAAAGCTGTTGCGATCTCTAAAAATGGACGCGATTCCGTCGTGCTCTTGTCGGCAGAGTATTTTCGTGAGCTGACTGGAAAGCAGGGCTTTATCCAGGATGCGCATACCGGAGAGAAAAACAAAAGACGCAATGAATTCTCGGCCAAGGTAAAGCTTGGTCAAGCAAAGTCAACCGATGCTTCCATGTTTAAGGGGATGAAGACTACAGCGAAATTCAGCAATGAGGAGTTTTGAACCTACTGGACTAACCGAAGTACCGATAAGCAGGGAAGTCGTTCTTCAGCTTCTTTCCCACATCCCGCAGGATCTTATTCTGGTTGGCGGCCAAGCACTGGCTTTCTGGATCGAGCAATATCAGGTAAATCCGTTTCCCCAATCAAGCAAGGATGAAGCCTTTGTCAGCATGGATGCTGATTTCCTCGGCAAATACGAGCACGTGAAAATCTTGGCAGGAATAATAGCCGGGAAAGCCACCTATCCACCAAAGAAAACTATGACGATCCTATGTGGGCAGGTATTCATCGTCGATAAAACTGCAAAGACGTTTATGAACATAGATGTCATCCACAAGATAGGCAATATGGATTCTGATGCCGTGCGTAACCGCGCAGCAACTGCTTCGGTCGAAGGCAACTCATTCCTTGTGATGCATCCGTTGGATGTACTTGTAAGTCGCGTAGAGAACTATCGCGGTATTCCTGAAAAACGGAACAGCAATGGACTGCGCCAGATTGAACTTTCCATTGAAGTAGCAAAACAATATGTTATTGATGCAATTGAGCGCGATGAAAAGGTTGCAATACAGGCAATCGAAAAAATAGCTGAGACGGCAAGAAGCGCCGCTGGAAAATACGCCAGGAAGAAACGCGCGGAAATTTATGACGCCATTGAGCCGAACTGTCTTTTGAAACTGATCAAAAACGAAAACTTCCTGTCAATCCGGCTGCCAAGGTTGGCCGAAGAAATTGAATGCGCGAAACAATCCAAATAACCGCCATCTCTCTTACGCGCAGCGCTCCATGCTTGGCGCACCATGGAAAAACCCCGGCAGCATAGCTGCGCGGGGCTTGGTTGATACAATTTATTCAGGCTTGCAGTATTTACGCAGCCTCTAACAACAGGCAATCTTGCCGCCCGTCTTCCAGCTGAAAATCAACATTGATGCCATGGCGCTCAAGGACTGTCGAGATTGCTTCGGCGATGTCTGTTTCGGCTTTGTCTCTGCGTTCATCGTCGCCCGTACGATACAAGCAGTACAGCGGGTGATTCCATGAGCTTGTCCCTCTTGCGCGCTT
>CAIQPV010000232.1 GCA_903873725.1 uncultured Nitrosomonadales bacterium | reverse complement strand
TTCTTCACCGGCAGCTGCAGTTTATCGAACAGGATTTCCTGTATCTGTTTGGGCGAGTTGAGGTTGAATGGTTGCCCCGCCGATTCGTAAGCCTGCGCTTCGATGGCGAGCATTTTCTCGCCCAGTTCGCGGCTTTGTCCAGCCAGCTTGATACTGTCTATCAGTACGCCGTTGCGTTCCATAACGTACAGCACCTGCCGCGCGGGCAACTCGATGTCACGGTAAACCGCATCCAACCTGCCTTGCAGCTTCAGTTGCGGCGATAAGGTCTGGTGCAGTTGCAGGGTAATATCGGCATCCTCGGCGGCATAGCGCGTGGCGGTGTCGAGATCCACCTGATCGAAGCCGATCTGTTTAGCGCCCTTGCCCACCACTTCGGCGTAGCTGATGGTCTTGACGCCGAGATGGCGCAGCGCGAGGTTGTCCATGTCATGCGGCTTGTGACTTTCCAGCACGTAAGATTGCAGCAGCGTGTCTTCGGCGATGCCCGCGAGCGAAATGCCGTGATTGGCGAAAATATGCTGGTCGTATTTCAGGTTCTGGCCGAGTTTTTTGTGTTGAGTGCTTTCCAGCCAGGGTTTGAGTTTTTGCAGCGCATGTTCGCGGTTAAGATGATCCGGTGCGCCGGGGTAATGGTGCGCGAGCGGCAGGTAGGCGGCGTGGTGCGCTTCAACAGCGAACGAAATACCGACCAGTTGCGCGTTCCTTGTATCTAGGCCGGTAGTTTCGGTGTCTATGCAGACGAGATCGGCTTGGGTTAGTTTTTCCAACCAGGTTTCGAGTTGGGAATCGGTGAGAATGGTTTCGTAATGCGAGGCGTCGCTGCCGAACAACTCGCCTGATATTTGAGGTTCCCTCTCCCGCTGGCGGGAGAGGGCTAGGGTGAGGGACGGATTCTGAGTTAGCACTCCGTCGTTAAGACCCTCTCCCCCAGCCGGCCCCCTCGCAAGCTCTCCCCCGCTTGCGGGGGAGGGGAGATTTAGTTCCCGCAGCCAACTCTTGAATCCGAACCTCTCAAACAACTCGCGCATTTTCTCCGTATCCTGCGGCGGCGCAATCAATTCGTCGTAGCGTTTATCCAAAGCCACATCGCACTTTACCGTAACCAGCCTGCGCCCTTGCGGTAGCCAATCGAGAGAAGCGCGCAAATTCTCACCAACCACGCCCTTGATCTCATTGGCATGCGCAATCAGATTGTCCAGCGTGCCATATTCGTCAAGCCATTTCACGGCAGTCTTGGGACCGCACTTGGGCACGCCGGGGACGTTATCCACCGTGTCGCCCACCAGCGTCAGGTAATCCACGATACGTTGCGGTTTTACGCCGAATTTTGCTTCCACCCCGGCTTCGCCGAGCTTTTCTTCGCTCATGGTGTTGACCCACAGCACATGCTCGTTCACCAGTTGCGTGAGATCCTTGTCGCCGGTGGAGATGATGCAGCGCGCGCCGTCATTGCCAGCCTGTTGCGACAGCGTGCCGATCACGTCGTCGGCTTCCACGCCGTCCTCCATCAGGATGTTCCAGCCGGCGGCGGCAACGATCTCATGCAATGGTTCGATCTGCGCACGCAGGTCGTCCGGCATCGGCGGGCGGTTCGCCTTGTATTCGGGATACCAGTCGTCGCGGAAGGTTTTGCCTTTTGCGTCGAACACGCAGGCGCTATAATCCGCCGGGAAGTCGGCGCGCAGTTTGCGCAGCATGTTGAGCACGCCATAGATCGCGCCGGTTGGCTCCCCCTGCGGGCTGCGCAAATCGGATTGCGACATGGCATGGAAAGCGCGGTAAAGGTAAGATGAGCCGTCAACCAGCAGTAGTGTCTTCATTTTGTCTATTTTTAGGATTCATCAAACATGCACAGTCAGTCCAAATTACCTCAAATGCTGGTGCCCGAGTTAATGCATTCGAAAGAGGCATGGCGCGTGTTCGGCATTATGTCAGAGTTCGTATCCGCAACCCAACGCTTGAGCGATATTCAACCCGCCGTAAGCATCTTCGGCAGTGCGCGCAGCAAGCCTGACCACTCACATTACAAAAAAACCGAAGAAATTGCGCGGCTGCTGTCCGACGCCGGTTTTTCGGTCATTTCCGGCGGTGGCCCCGGCATCATGGAAGCGGCCAACAAGGGTGCATTCTATGGAAAATCCCCCAGCGTGGGACTGAATATCCAGTTGCCGCACGAGCAGAGCAATAACCCTTACCAGAATATCAGTCAGACCTTCCAGCACTTTTTTGCGCGCAAGGTGATGTTCGTGAAATTTGCCAGCGCTTATGTGGTGATGCCCGGCGGCTTCGGCACTCTGGACGAATTGATGGAAGCGCTTACTCTGGTGCAAACCGGCAAGACCCGCCGCATTCCCATCATTCTGGTGGGCAACGATTACTGGAAAGGTATGGTCGACTGGTTCCGGCAAACCCTGCTCACCGAAGGCATGATTAATCCTGAAGACATGGACTTGATTCAGGTAATTGACGACCCGGCTTCCATAGTGAGCGCAATTTTCAAACACTACGAGTCTCGCGGCTTCGAACTTTCCGAAGCTGAACGCGAAATGCAACTGAACCTTTGACAGGTACAAGGTGCAAGGAACTATAGCAGGGCAGAAGTTTTTACTTGTACCTTGCCCCTACTTCTTCTCTGCTAAAATGCAACCATGCAAAACCACCGGGAAACTGCGATGCGCCTGATTACTATTTTATTCCTGTGTAGCCTGTGCGGCGTCGCCTACGCGGATCAACCGAAACCATCCAACTTGCAAGATTTGCCGCCACCTGCACTCGACGCGAATGGGGCGGTAGATGAGCCACAGGTGACTATTACAAAGCAGACCGAACAGACGGTGGAAGAATTCCGCGTCTCCGGCAGGCTCTACATGATCAAGATCACCCCCAAAGTGGGCAAGCCCTACTACCTGGTGGACGATCAGGGAGATGGCAAATTCGCCCGGCATGAAGGCATGGATTCCGGAGTGCGTCCGCCGCGCTGGGTTATCCTTCAGTTCTGACCCATGGCAGTATTTACCAGCGTCACCGAAGCGGAATTAACCGCATGGCTGGGCGATTACTCGCTCGGTAGCCTGCTTGAATTGCAGGGTATCCCTTCGGGTATCGAAAACACCAATTATTTCGTCACCACCAGCAATGGCCGCTTCGTTTTGACACTGTTCGAGAAACTGACCGCCGACGAATTGCCGTTCTACCTGAACTTGATGGCGCATCTTGCGCGGCACGGAATTCCGTGTCCCTGCCCGGTGGCCAACCGGAAAAATCACTTTCTCGGCGAGATCAACGGCAAGCCTGCCTGCATTGTCAGCCGTCTTTCGGGCAAATCGCTGACCCGGCCGGAAGTGGAACATTGCGCCGCTGTCGGTGCAATGCTGGGGCAGATGCACATTGCCGGACAAAGTTTTTCCGAGTTTATGGCCAATGCGCGCGCGGCAAGCTGGCGCGCAAGCGCCGCACCGCGAGTGCTGTCATTTTTATCGGTACAGGATGCCGAGCTGCTGGAGAGCGAAGTTGCCTTCCACGAACAGAATCCCCTGTCAGCGTTGCCGCAGGGTGTGGTTCATGCCGACCTGTTCCGCGACAATGTGCTTCTCGACGGCACGCATGTCGGCGGCCTGATTGATTTCTATTTCGCTTGCAACGACTGTTTATTGTATGACGTAGCCATTACCGTCAACGACTGGTGCATGGGCGCGGATGGCGTGCCCGACGAAGTTCTCACCCGCGCTTTTTTGCATGCCTACCATGCAGTGCGGCCATTGCAGGATGTAGAATGCGCGGCCTGGCCGATTGCCCTGAGGGCGGCAGCGTTGCGTTTCTGGATTTCGCGCCTGTATGACCTGCATCTGCCGCGCAATGGCGAGATGGTACACCCGCACGACCCGGAGCAATTCAAGCGCATCCTGCAACGGCATATCGCCACGGGTGAGAATGCGATCTGGTTAAATTAAATATGTTGTGTGGGCAGGTTTCAAATGCCCACCATCGTTAATACAAGGCTCTCAGCGTGGGCATGGAAACTTGCCCACCTACGAAAGATGAAATAATCATGGAAGCTCGCAAAGTACATGCCATGCATGGCTGGATGTGGATTAAGCATGGCTATTGGCTGTTCAAAAAGAATCCACTGTTATGGATGGTTCTGACCGCGATCGGCGTGGTCGGGATATTCGGCATCTCCACCATCCCGCTGGTCGGTGACCCGCTGTCCACGCTGTTGTTTCCCGCAGTGCTCTCCGGTTACATGTTCGGATGCCATGCGCTGGCGCAGGGCGAAGAACTGGAATTGGCGCACCTGTTCGGCGGATTTCAGCAATACGCACAAAAACTGGTTACGCTCGGCGGCGTCAATCTGGTTATCCAGTTGCTGATACTCGGTGTGATGATGGTCACCGGCGGGGCAACGCTGGTGAGTATCTTGATGGACAGCAAAGCGGGGGCGGAAGACCCGGCGATATTGATTCAAGCCATAACGGGTGCGGGCCTCGCAATCCTGATAGGTGCAACGCTGTTCACCGTGTTGTTGATGGCGATGCAGTTTGCCCCGATGCTGGTAATTTTCGGCAAGATGGCGCCGGTACCCGCCATGAAAGCCAGCCTGCACGCCTTTCTGCGGAATATGATTCCGCTGTCGGTATACGGCCTGTTACTGCTTCCTTTTGCTATTTTGGCCAGCCTGCCGATGATGCTTGGCTGGCTTGTATTACTGCCGGTCATCATCACTTCCCTGTATGCAATCTATCGCGACCTGTTTCCCATGGAGGGTGATGCTGCGGCGAATGAAGGAAGTGAAGAGGGCAAATCGGTGTCTCTGGACGAAGAATCGCATTTCTGATTTCGCGTAGGCTGGCGGTGAGGAACGAACCCCAGCGTTTGAGAATTTTACATGCTGGGGTTCGTTCCTTACCGCCAACCTTCGAAGCCATAGTCTCAGAGCTTATATCGCCGTCAGTTTCGCATATTCCAGAGCCAGCCACTTCGTGCCAGCCTTCCTGAAGTTGACCTGCACGCGCATATCAGCGCCGTTGCCTTCGATATTAATAATCATCCCTTCGCCGAACTTGTTGTGGAATACTGCCTGGCCGCTGCGCCAGCCTGATGCCTCGCTGGCAGGACGTCGCACTGGCGCGGCAACCGGCGTATCGCGTTGCGGCGTAAACGATGCGGCATACGGATTGCGTTGCGCCAGACGCGGGGTGATCCAGTGCAGCAACTCGTCAGGCAATTCGCGGAGGAAGCTCGACACCAGGCTGTAGTTCACCTGACCGTGCAACATGCGGCTCTGCGCGAAGGTGAGGTA
>CAIQPV010000231.1 GCA_903873725.1 uncultured Nitrosomonadales bacterium | reverse complement strand
GGCGGAGACACGATTACGCCGGGGGCAGGGAAGGTGACTGCCTGCCAGACTGGCCCGGTCAACCCGAACGCCTTCCTCCAGCAAAACTGCGACGCCATCAATTACATGGCGCGTAACCCGACAATCCGGCCGCAGTTCACCCTCACTCCCGGCGATCCGAATGTCGCGATATCGAGAAGCATAGAAGCCAATCCCGCAACGTTGGCGGCAAACTCATTGGGGTATGCCAGCCCGTCCGCAATCGGGGCGTTTACCGGATGCACAACTCAAACCATCACCACGCCACCAACCTACACCACAGAAGTCTGCAACGAGTACCTGAATGCGATCAGCCACATGTGTACGGTCGGGCGCACGATTGTGGTGGATGCCAATTCCAACTATCAATGCAGCCAGACAGCAAGCAGCTACGAAACTCTGAGCTGTCGGCGAGGCACTTCTGTCACGATTGGATTTGGCCAATGCACGCCTGGCGCATGGCTTGGGCGGGTGGCTTATGTTGATTGCGGCGGATGCCTCGATCCTTATATGGCGATGAATGTTTATTGCGGCAGCAACGGGCAATCCTACTCGGTTGAACCCTACCGTTCCTACGATGGCGTAAATCGATTTGACTACAACACGATCGGCTATCCGTGGAATGGAAGCTATGGTCTCTTTCCGGTGGCGGTCGCGCCCGGACAGTCGGTCACCGACTACTACGTCAGCAACCTGGGCTTCGGTTGCAATCTCTACGTCTATTTCAGTGTGAACTGTGGCGCGACCACCTGTACGCCGACGATGCGCAACGTGAGTGCCGGATGCGGCTCTTCCGGGGGAACCGGCACGGGCGCGCCGCTGCAACTGCCGATGTCCAAGACGGTAAGCAACTGGACATCCAACGAGTGCGTCACCTTGCAGCAGCGGGCGCAGTAATGAAGGCGCTATCGTGGGTGATCTTTTTTGTCATGCTGCTCTGCGGTCGGGCAATGGCCGCTGATTGCCAGCTGGCGAGTTCCACCTGCGTCGATACCACGGCCAGCAAAATAATTTCCGGCGTCACGGTGTTGCTGGCCGAGGTCGGTGGTTGCTGGGAATATCAGGACAACTACACCTGCATCAAACCCAACGCGGTCGATTACTGTGCCGCCTTCAGGCAGATTCCGGGGTGCTGGCAAACCAACTCGACCTGTGCCGTTACCGACACCACATTTGGCACCGGCTGCATGCAATGGGATAACACATGGCGGTGTGGCAGCCCGACGTTATCCACGCCGCCGAACACGATAAGGGTAGGCGATAGCTATACCATCGTGACCGACACTCTCGATAACACGCAGTGCCAAACGTACACAGACAACCCGACCTGCGCGATTGCGTCGCACACCTGCGTTGAGCCAGCGGCAACCCGCATCATAAACGGATTGCCCGTATATAAAGACTGCTGGAGCTGGCAAGACGACTATTCGTGTCTGGGATCGCTGCAATCGGACTGCGGTGCATTGCAGGCCAGAGGCTGCACGCTCAGCTCGTCGCAATGCCTTAAAACTGCAATCAATAACCAGTGCAGTCTCACCGAAAAAACCTATCGCTGCCAAAGCGCGCCGGGGTCGTCTTCCACCGTTGAAAATTGCGGCAGCAATACATATTGCACAGGAGGTAACTGTTTCAATACCGGTCATGTGCCGGACACTGATTTTGCGCAAACAGCCGCCATGATGGAAGCCATGCGACAAGCCGGAAACTACATGGATGCAGCGAGCCTGCGCATATTTGGAGGGCAAGGGGGCAGCTGTAAGAAATCACTGTTTGGTCTGGTCAACTGCTGCGAGGCGAGTGGCGGAGGTGCGGCCTTAAACAATGCCTCTATCATGGGGTATGCCGTGAGCGCTGGTGGGCAGGCATTGAAATACGGCAGCAGTTACATGTATGACACGCTGTACGACAACTTCCACATCGTGCGCGGGCTGGATTCGGCGCTTGCCTCCACCCCGATCGGATCGCTCGCCGGTGGCTCGTCGCTGCCCTTCAGCCCGTCATTTTCTCTTTACGGCTTTACCGCGACGTGGGGAGCCGTGCCGGGGGCTCTGGGTTCGTTTGGCGGGTTCAGCTTTGCCTTCGACCCCACCTCGCTCGCGATCCAGGTGGGAATAATGATTCTTCAAGAACTCCTGTCGTGCGACCAGCCAGAAAAAATGCTCGCCATGAAAAAAGGCCAGAACCTGTGCCGCTTCACCGGGAGCTATTGCTCGATGGAAGTACCGATTCTCGGCATCTGCTTACAGACGACAGAAACCTATTGCTGCTTCAATTCCCGTCTGGCCAGGATTATCAACACATCGGGCGGAGCGCAAATAGGAAAACCCGTTTCTGACTGCACCGGCTTCACGCCAACCGAGTTCGCCAGTCTGGATTTTTCGCGAATCGACCTGACCGAATTCACCAACGAGATTATGGCGAACGTGCGAATGCCAAGCGCCACCACCATCAACACCGACAGCACCGCCACCATGCAGCTTAAGCTGAACAACTACTACACGCGAGGTCATCAATGATCGCATCGAGATATTTCATCATTGCCACACTTGCTCTTGTGACAACTACGGCAAGCGCAGCGGAAAGCTTTAGCGTGAGGGCGTTGCTCATGCAGGCATTGGATGCGCCAGACGGAAAATCCAAAGGGATTGTGGCGGGCAAGGAGGCAGATGCAATTCATACCGCAACTGGCGCATCCGATCCGGTCAGAGCTGAGGTATCAACGATCAAGAAATTCAATCAGGAAGGGTGCAGCCGCCTCGCAGTTAAACTGGTGCAACCGAACGCGCCAACGAAAGATGGCGGTAGAGCGGACTTTGCCCTGAACTACGAATTGAACCTATGCCGAAATGGCACGCCGCCGAGCGAGGGGATGGATTTGGGGAAGGCGGCAAAGATTTTAGGAAATTAAACCGCCAATGCGGTCGTGGTTGTGTCCGAGCTGCGATGTTTAAGGGCTGGTTTCGATGTGCGGTTGTAAGACGTTTTATTATTACACTGGCTGAATCCGGTTCTTCGCGAAGAATAGCAACGACATCCATGCCAGCAGAGCAAGCTTTCAGAAGTGCCTATGTAAAGAGGGCGATGCCAATTTTTATTATTCTTGTGCTACGACGCCATCCCAATGAGCTTGGTATATGGACTGTCTGTATTGGAATGCTTCGCGACCACCTTCCATGATTTCTGTAATGGCTGACACAATAGGACTCTCGTCAAGATTGCCGTGAGATTTTATCTGTGATTGTTTTTCGTCAATTGCAGCCAAGACAATGGTTTGCTCAGCATCGCCAAGAACTGGAATGTTAGGATTATGTGTGGCAACG
>CAIQPV010000230.1 GCA_903873725.1 uncultured Nitrosomonadales bacterium | reverse complement strand
GCAATAACAGTACCGGCAAATTGCTGGCTGGATCGTTGCCCAGCTCTTTGCGGGCTTCCCCGGTATCTGCTTCGCCGATAAGATTGCGCGTGTAGTCGCATTCGGGATAGCCGGTGCAGCCGATGAAGCTGCCGCGTTTGCCGAGCCGCTTGGAAAGGGGCTTGCCGCATTTCGGGCAGAGTTCGTCCAGCAACTCGGTACCCGGACGGTCAACGTCTTTTTTGTCGGTGATCAGCTTATTAAAGCCTTTCCAGAATTCATCCAGCACGGGTATCCAGTCGCGTTTGCCTTCTGAAATTTCGTCCAGCTCGTCTTCCATCTGGGCGGTAAAGCCGTAATCCACATAACGCGTAAAATGTTCGGTGAGAAACTTGTTGACGATGCGCCCCACGTCGGTCGGCTGAAAGCGTTTCTTGTCCAGCACTGCATATTCGCGTGCCTGCAACGTGGAAATGATGCTGGCATAAGTGGAAGGACGTCCGATGCCGTGCTCTTCCAGCGTTTTTACCAGACTGGCTTCCGAGAAACGGGGCGGCGGCTGGGTGAAATGCTGTTCTCCGAACAGTTTGTCGAGCGGGATGGTTTCGCCTTCAGCCAAGGGCGGCAGCTTGCTGTTTTCCTCTTCTTCGCTGTCGTCGGTATCTTCCTGATACACGGCGATGAAGCCGGGAAATACCAGCGTCTGGCCACTGGCGCGGAACAGGGTATCGTCGCCGCCGAGGCGGATATCGAGGCTGACGGTGTCGAAGCGCGCAGGAGCCATCTGGCACGCCAGTGTGCGCTTCCAGATCATTTCATACAGCCGCGCCTGGTCTATGGTTAGATGAGCGCGCACGCTGTCAGGGGTGCGAGTGATAGAAGTGGGGCGCACAGCTTCGTGCGCCTCCTGCGCATTTTTGGCTTTGCTCTTGTAGGTCGGGATGCTTTTAGGCAAATAGTCTGCCGCAAAATTTTCCGTGATGTAACCGCGAATTTCCTGCACCGCTTCCTTGGCCAGCGAAACCGAGTCGGTGCGCATATAGGAAATCAACCCCACGCTCTGACCGCCGATGTCAACTCCTTCATACAACTGCTGGGCAATCCGCATGGTGCGCTCTGAAGTCATACCAAGTTTGCGCACGGCTTCCTGCTGCAATGTTGAGGTGGTGAAAGGCGCAGCAGCATAGCGTTGCTTGGCTCTTTTTTCGACCCGCACCACTTTGGGTGGCAGCTTGGCGGCGCTGAGGTTGTCAAAAATTTTACGGTATTCCGCTTCGCTGCCTATGCTCAGTTGCTCCAGTTTTTTACCTTGGTACTGGAACAGTTTGGCGGCGAACGGTACACTGTTTTTCTGGCTGTTGAGATGCACCGTCCAGTATTCCTGCGAACGGAATGCTTCAATTTCCAGTTCGCGTTCCACGATCAGACGTAACGCCGGACTTTGTACGCGACCGGCGGAAAGGCCTGGGCGAATTTTGCGCCACAGCAGCGGGGAAAGGTTGAAGCCCACCAGATAATCCAGCGCGCGACGCGCCTGTTGCGCATTGACCAGGGGGATGGAAATTTCACGCGGATGGGCAACAGCCTCTTTTACCGCACTCTGGGTAATTTCATAGAAAACCACGCGCTGCATTTTCTTGTTCTTCAGTCCGCGCTTGCCCTTGAGCAACTCGGAGATATGCCAGGCGATAGCCTCGCCTTCGCGGTCCGGGTCGGGTGCCAGAAAGATGTTGTCGGCAATAGCTGCGGCCTTGGCGATGGCGTCAACATGTCTGCTGTTGCGCGCGATGGTTTCGTACTGCATTGCAAAACCGTTTTCTGTATCAATTGCCCCGGTCTTCGGAATCAGGTCGCGAACATGACCATAAGAGGCCAGCACTTCGAAATCCTTGCCCAGATATTTTTTCAGGGTAATGGCTTTGGCGGGGGATTCAACGATCAGTAGATTGCTTGCCATGGAATAGTTTAAGTATTTCGTCCAAGTTAATGAAGGTGGCCGGAATCGGCCGGAGTAAGCAAATCTTCGACGATCATGGGATCGAGTTCTTCGTGCTGGTTCCACAACACCAGCAGCGCAATCAGTTTGACCTTGTCCAGCGGCAGGTTTTCCCGGCCAAGTGCGACCGCGCGATCCAGGATCATCTCCCGTTCCACCGGCGTAATCATTTTATTGTGTTCCCAAAACGCCAGAAAGCGCAGCGCTTCAGGGCTGAGTCGTTTGATTTCAAGCTCAGCATAGCAACGCGCCCCGCTTTGGTTGATGACGTCGGGATAGTCTGCCCGGGTTAGTTGTTTGAGGCCTGACAACCAGTCCAGCGCCCGGTGGATATCTTCATCTTCAAAGCCCGCAGCGCTCAGCTTGAGGGAGAGTTTGTCCGAGTCGGGGTAGCTGCCGGCATAAAAATAACTTTCAAACAAAAACATCAAAATATCAAACATGGCACCCCGAAAAAATCATATTAATTAATGCGTTGGTATAATCCGCCTGGCACAGCGGCTATGAGTCCTTCCAGT
>CAIQPV010000229.1 GCA_903873725.1 uncultured Nitrosomonadales bacterium | reverse complement strand
TTTTTGACCGCCACACCGATCCAGATGGGCAATCAGGATTTGTTCACCCTGCTCAACGTACTGCGCCCGGACTTGGTGATAGATCAAGCCAGTTTTGATTTCATGGCCGAACCTAACCCGCATATCCACGCGGCTGCGAATCATCTGCGCGCTGCGGCAGCAGATAGTCAACAGCAAACGCTGGCGGAATTAAAGCTGGCGGCAGACTGTTTTTCTTTTATTGAAACCCCCGATTTTCAACGTGTGCTGGATACGCTTGCAGAACCGGAAATTAGCCCTGCTACACGGGTTGGGCTGATACGGGAAATCGAGCGGTTTTCCACCTTCGACAGTCTTATCAATCGCACACGGCGGCGCGACATCGGCAACTTCACCACACGCAAACCGGAAACCGTCTCCGTTCCATTCACAGATGCCCAGCGTATATTTCATGACCAATTGATCGCAACGGCAGCACGAATATTTGTGCAAAGCCACGGGCGGCAAGCGGTGTTGTTCATGCTTTCCACCCTGCGGAGACGTGCGGCCAGTTGCCTTTTTGCGCTGGCTCCGTTCATTGACCAATGGCTGGATGGCAAGCTGGACGATCTTGATCTGGCTGAAATCAATGACAATGAATCGGACAAGATGGAAATTTTGCCACCGGGTAGTTTACAGGCCGAAATCGAACAACTGCGGCTAGCCGCAAGTTCGCTTGATCCAGCCGACCCCAAGCTGGATGCCTTTCTCACTATCATCCGTGACAAGCAAGCCTTGCCTAACAACAAGCTGTTGGTGTTCACCAGCTTCCGCCACACCTTGTTTTATCTGGAGCGGAATCTGCTCGCGGCAGGTATACGCATCGGTGTGATCCACGGTGGAGTAGGAGACGAAGATCGCCGCGACATCCGTCAACGTTTTGCCCAATCCAAAGAACAGGCCGACACACTGGACGTGCTGCTTTCAACTGAGGTCGGTAGCGAAGGTTTGGACTTCCAGTTCTGCGATGGCATGGTCAATTACGATCTTCCGTGGAATCCGATGCGCATCGAACAACGCATCGGGCGAATAGACCGTTACGGACAAAAAAGCGAAGTGGTGGTTATTAATAACCTCATCACCCCCGGCACGGTGGATGCCGACATCTACGAACGCTGCCTGCTGCGCATCGGCGTATTTCGGCAAGCGTTGGGCGCAAGCGAGGAAATTCTCGGCCAGATTAGCAAAGAGTTACACGCCATTTCGGAAAGCTTCGAACTGACCCAGCAACAACGGCAAGAGCGGCTGCAGCAACTGGCAGACAACGAACTGCGCGAGATTCAAGAACAGGAGGCGCTGGAAAGCCGCGCCGCAGAACTGTTCGGCTTGAGTCTACCCAATGACGATGACTTGACTACCCCGACCAGCGGCTGGCTCGCACCGGAAGCATTGCATTCAATCGTCGCACTATACCTGCGCGACCGTACCGGCAAAGAGCAGGAGGTCATCCTTGGCAATCAAGCTCTCAAGACCTTGCGGCTGGATGCCGATACTCGCACCCGTTTGCTGGAAGATTTTAAGAAACAAAAGGCAGTCAATCAGGAAGCAAGAGTTTGGGAACGCTGGCTCAAAGGAAACGTGCCCCATTTGGAAATCACCTTCGATCAGGATTGTGCCAGCGATAACACCAAAGCTGTACTGCTACACCCCGCCCATCCGCTACTGCGGCAAGCAACCGCACACCTGCAACCGCGCCAGCCGGTTTATGTACAATGTCGGGCACAGACGACGGAATTGGCAGCGGGGATATACCCCTTCGCCCTTTACCAATGGCACCAGCAGGGCGTGCGCGCCGATTGCGAACTGGTTGCGGTGATGGACTCACCAGAAATCGAACCGAAATTCTTTTCCTTGTTACGTATTGCGCTTCCTGCAGAAGAAATAGAATTACCCGCGCAAAACGTGTTCGATGCACTCGAAGCCCGTCACCA
>CAIQPV010000228.1 GCA_903873725.1 uncultured Nitrosomonadales bacterium | reverse complement strand
GGTGTGTCAACAGTGGCTGCTCGGCGCCAATAATTACTTGCCCCGGCACTCCGCCGTCAGCCGTTACGTTCACATGAAGATCTTCATCAGTTTTGTTGACTACCTTGAATTCGTATTTGTTCTGAATCGAACCGTCACTCATGCTGACAAACAATGGTTGGCGTTCGGGGATTACCCTGAGCGTCATCGAACCCAGATGGGTCAACCCGAATATGATACCGCTTAACGCGAGGATAATAATGCTGATGTAAACCAAAGTACGCGGATGCTGGTACAGTTTTTTTATCGGTTTTCCTTCAATTTCATCCAATGAGGCGTAACGGATTAATCCTCGTGGGCGTCCCACTTTGTCCATGATGGAATCACAGGCATCCAGACATAGTCCGCAGGTAATACATCCCAATTGCGAGCCTTCACGAATATCCACTCCGGTCGGACAAACCTGAACACACTGAAAGCAATCTATACAATCGCCCTGTCCTTTCGCCTCGCTTGCCACTTCTCCGTCACGATGAATTTTGCCGCGAGGTTCACCCCGTTTATCGTCATAAGTGGGCATAATGGTCTGGCTGTCCGTCATTACACCCTGGATACGTGCATAAGGGCAAAGCCAGAAACAGGTTTGTTCGCGCAGCAGGCCGCCAAGAATGTAAGTTCCTGCGGTAAACAAGGCCAATGTTACCCATCCCACCTTGGGTAAATTGAAGTTTGACAAGTTATGCCAGTAGTCGAAGGCATCGACAAACCAGATCGAGAAACTGATCCCGGTTAAAACTGCAATCACCAGCCATGTGAAATGTTTGAAAACTTTCAGGCGAATTTTTTTTAAGTTCCAGGGAGCATTATCCAGTTTGCGCCGTTGCGTCGGATTGCCTTCAATTCTTTCTTCTATCCAGGTAAAAACATCCGTCCAGACTGTTTGAAAGCAGAAGTAGCCGCAGTAAACACGCGACGCTACGGATGTCGCGGCAAATAATGTCATTGCCATCAACAACAGTACCAGCGATAGCATCCAGATATCCTGAGGCAATACAGTCAGACTGAAAAAATGAAACTGGCGGTCAACGATGTCAAACAGTACCGCCTGACTGCCATTCCAGCGAAAATAGGGACCCAAAAAGAAGACCAGCCACGTTGCGCCGGTATAGTATTTAAGTGTGCGATAAAAACCTGGCATGCGCTTGGCATGAATGGTCTTTTCCCCCAGATTGACACTCCAGGTTTCAAATTCCTGATAGATTTCAGTGACGCTGCCTGCATCCTGCTGTTCGGTGTCTTTTTCCATGGCTGTCTATTTTCCTGGGGTATTTCACTACGCGCTCTGCGAAAACTTCAACATGAGAATTGAGCAGTTCCAAGCGAAGCATATTGTTTAGAACCTGCTAATATACTGGAGTGAAAAAAGGAGGAGGCAACAACCCCCTCCTTTCGTATAACCATCCGACCTTATTGCTTATCTTCGCTTTTGGTTGCATTTCTATACAGCACATACAACAACCACACCACAACCAAAGCGCTACCTGCAACTGCGATAACTACACTCCAAAACACTCCATCGTGATTCATCTGCAATCTCCTTTTTAAAGATGCCGCACAAGGTTCGAGTCCCGTGCAGACACACAGATTACTTACTTTGTTGCGGTGACCGCTGAAGCTGCCGGCTGGGCAACCGTAGCTTGGACGGGTGCTACAGGCAAATCAGGCTGTCCGCCGCCAAACTTGTACACGTACACTGCCAATTTCTTGATTTCGGAATCGCTCAATTTACCGGCTTCCTTGAAGTTTGGCATAATGGCGATTCGAGCCTTCGGATCACCGGAGTTGACGCCATAAGTTATGGTGCGCTTGATTCCTTCCAGAGAGCCATCAAAACGCCAGATCTTATCGGTCAGGTTGGCTGAACCCATGGCTTGCATGCCTTTGGCATCGGCCCCATGGCATGAAGTGCAATCGCTTTCCATGAATACCTTTTTGCCGGCGGCAACGGCAGAGTCCGTATCAGCCTTGTCTTTGCCTTCGTCACTCATCGCTTTGACGTAGTTCGCCACATCGTCGATTTGTTGTGCAGACAAACTATCTTTATGCGCAACCATTACTGCTTGACGCCCACCGGAAATGGTTGTGTGAATATTATCTATCTGCCCTCCATACAACCAATCATCGTCGTTTAGGATGGGTGCGACCAGACCATCCTTATCCTTGGCACCCACGCCGTTGGTACCATGGCAAGGCGCACAATTATCACCGAATAACACTTTACCCGAACGTTTCACATATTCGGTCAGCTCGCTATCGGCAAGAATTGCGGCAGGAGTCATATTTTTGAGCTTGGCTTCATACTTGCCGCGCACCGCATCCACCTCACTCTTGTCAGCATCCATTTCCTTGATCGCTGTCCATCCCCCTATACCTTTGAAAAAGGTGTTGGAAGAAGGAACCGGAACAGAAGGATAATACAGCCAATACACCACCACCCAGATCGCACTGGCAGCCAAACCGAGCATCCACCACTTGGGCGGTTGATTGGCAAAGTCGGCCAGACTGTCGTCCCACACGTGCCCAGTAGTTGGAACGCCGGTTACATCGTGTTTTTCACTCATCATTTATCTCCCACATTGATAGGATCTTCGTCATCCAATGCCATACGGCATTGGGACTCAAACTTGTCTTTGTTTGCAGGACGGAAAACCATGAAATAAACGTAGATCATGGCGACGAATGCAAATACAGCATAGAAAACACCCAGCCAGTCATTCGTCGTCATGGACTCCACATCCATGCCCAGATATCCCATCAGCTTAATCACGATAATTCACGCTGTCGGTAAATTTAATATGATTGCCCAGACCCTGCAGGTAAGCAATTACAGCATCCAGTTCAGTCTTCCCTTCCACGGCCGCTTTGGTGCTGGCAATGTCGGCATCCGTGTACGGCGCAGGATAAAAGGGCATCATGCGCATCACTTTCATGGTCGCGGCTATGTTGGCAGGATCGACCTTGTTATTATCTAACCAGAAGAAGTTTGGCATCACGGACTCAGGCACGACATCACGAGGGTGGCTCAGATGGCGGCGATGCCACTCATCCGAATACTTGCCGCCCACACGAGCCAGATCAGGTCCGGTGCGCTTGGAACCCCACTGGAATGGATGGTCGTACATGGATTCGGAAGAAACCGAGTAGTGTCCATAGCGATCTTTCTCGTCGCGGAAAGGGCGGATCATTTGCGAGTGGCACAGATAGCAGCCTTCGCGTATGTATACTTCACGCCCGGCCAATTCCAGAGGCTTGTAGGGACGAACGCCATCCCCCGGTTTCCAGTCGTCCAGCGTTTGGCCCGGTTTACGATCCCAAACGATAGGAGCCACATCACCCGCATTTTTCTGGGATTCCTTGACGTTGGGCGACAGATGGGTCATTGTCGAGTCCACATAAAAAAGTGGCACGATTTCCACCAGACCGCCTACAGCCACCGCAAGCGCAATCATCAAAGCCAGCTTGACGGTGCTGCGTTCCAGCGAATCCTGAAAATTGGTTGAATAAATTTTGCCGTGATCAGACATGTCTCACTCCTTATGCTTTGGCAGGAACGGCGTTGGTACTGCGCGCACCAATTG
>CAIQPV010000227.1 GCA_903873725.1 uncultured Nitrosomonadales bacterium | reverse complement strand
TGCTGGCACACCAAGTTAACAGCGGGATTCCAGCCTGAGCATAAAACATCTTCTCCATACTCGGTTTTCATCGAACCGTCAGTTTCGATTTCGTAGCTATTCATGTTCATTACGACACCCATGACACACCTCCTTCGATTTCTGCGGTATTGGACTTGAATTCGGCCCTGTGAATAGAGTATCGGCGGGGTGCCGGGGAAGTTTAGATGTTTTGCGAGTCAATTTTTGAATCGTTTTATCGCGGGATGTTGACCTAAAGATAGCTGCCAAGCCAAGGGTTTAATCCTGATTAAAGGTTGAGAATGGGTTGCTGGTAGTGTTATAATGGGAATCCTTCCGAATTGCCGGGAGGAAATTCGCACACTCGTTCATGTTGGGGTGCCCGCAAGGGTCAAGCTGACGAGTGGAGGACTTTAACCCTTAACACTTGGAGTAATCATGGCTGTAACTATGCGTCAAATGCTGGAAGCGGGCGTCCATTTCGGACACCAGACCCGTTATTGGAATCCCAAGATGGCCCCGTATATTTTCGGCCATCGCAATAAAATTCACATTATCAACCTGGAAAAAACCGTGGTCATGTTCAACGACGCGGTGAAGTTCGTGAGCAAGCTGTCTGCCAACAAGGGCAGTATCCTGTTTGTCGCGACCAAGCGCCAGGCGCGCGAGATCATCAAGGAAGAAGCGGTTCGCGCAAGCTGTCCTTTCGTTGATCACCGCTGGCTGGGCGGCATGCTCACCAATTTCAAGACTGTGCAGCAATCCATCAAGCGCCTGCATGACCTGGAAGCGTTGGTGGCTGACAGCGCCGCCATGGAAAAGGTTTCCAAAAAGGAAGGGCTGGTAATGCAGCGCGAACTGGAAAAACTGGATCGCAGCCTGGGCGGTATCAAGGGCATGACCGGTTTGCCTTCCGCGATTTTCGTGATCGACGTCGGCTACCAGAAGGGCGCCATCGTGGAAGCGCAGAAGCTGGGTATCCCGGTGATCGGCGTAGTGGATACCAATACGACCCCGCTGGGCGTGGATTACATCATCCCAGGCAACGACGACTCCAGCCAGGCAATCCGCCTGTATGCGCGCGGCATGGCCGATGCGGTACTGGAAGGACGTGAGCAGGCGCTCAGCGAAGTGGTGGCGCAGGTAGAGGAACAGGCAGCCTAGTCAGAGGACAGAAGACAGAGGACAGACTACAGAGTGTTGTGTGGCTTAGCCACGCTTTTATAAAATAAAGTTACGGCGAAGCCGTGCAACATTCTGTCCTCTGTCAGCGCAGCGTCTGTCATCTGTCTTCTGACAAGGGGCTCAAGCCCCTTTTTTTATAAGTTATGTTTTTTCAGGAGCAGGAAAATGGCGGAAATAACCGCAAGCATGGTAAAAGAGTTGCGCGAGGCTACCGGTCTCGGCATGATGGATTGCAAGAGGGCGCTGGCTGAGACAGATGGCGACTTTAAGGCAGCGGAAGAGTTGCTGCGTATCAAGAGCGGCGCCAAGGCGAGCAAGGCGGCCACTCGCGTGGCGGCTGAAGGTGTGGTAAGCACTTTTCTCGGCGCGGACGGCAAGACCGGCGCGGTGGCAGAGGTGAAT
>CAIQPV010000226.1 GCA_903873725.1 uncultured Nitrosomonadales bacterium | reverse complement strand
GATGTGCAGTTAGGGGGGGAATAGCTCAGCTGGTAGAGCAGCGGACTCTTAATCCGTTGGTCCGGGGTTCGATCCCCCGTTCCCCCACCAGATTATAAACGGCTTGCAGAAATGCAGGCCGTTTTCATTTGTGATCATTTTTTGCCGAGAGAAAGGCTTTGTCCGTACTGGTGTATTCACTGGGCGTTCCGGGCAATACGCAACCATCGTTGCCGGACAGTATTGATGAAACAACAGACCATGATGACCGCGACCTGAGCGATTGGCTGGAGCAAGCGCAGAAAAGTCATCCGGCCATCCTGGCTGCACACGCGCAACTGGAAGCCGCACAAAAGAAAGTGGAAGCGGCACGCGCAGATGGATTACCTACCCTGGACCTAACCGGAAACTATTACGAGAATGGCCGCCCGCAGCAACCGCTGACAGCCACCAGCACTCGCGAATCCACTGTGGGCCTGGTGGTTTCCGTGCCGCTATTCGAAGGCTTTGCCAGAAACTACAAAATCAGAGGTACGGAGGCACAGGCAGAAGAAAAAGAAGCCGGGCTCGCCGATACCGAGCGTCAGATCATGATGGAAGTGGTGAAAGCACATGCGGATGCCACGTCCTCATTACAGAATCTGCAGGCTTCGGAAGACCTGCTCCGGTCGGCACAAGACGCATTAAGCGTCTCAAAGCGTAAATACGAAAAAGGCGCTGCGGATATTCTGGAACTGCTCAATACCCAGTCCGCCATTGCCGATGCCGAGCAGGAGCGCATCCGTTCCCTGGCTGAATGGCGCGCTGCACGGCTGAAATTGCTGGCGAGTGCAGGCCTGATTGGAAGATACGCAGTCGAGAAGCACCCTTGAAGTTTTAGCCGGGTTGTTTTAGCTAGGCTGTTTTGTCAGACGCAAATAGGGCTTGAGTGCTTTCCAGCCGGACTTGAACAGTCCTTTTGCTTCTTCGTCGGATACGGATGGCACGATGATGACATCTTCACCGTTTTTCCAGTTTACCGGCGTGGCGACTTTATGTTTTGCGGTGAGCTGGATCGAATCCAGCACACGCAATATCTCGTCGAAATTACGCCCTGTCGTCATCGGGTAAGTCAGCGTCAATTTGATCTTCTTATCCGGGCCGACAATGAATATCGAACGCACGGTGGCATTGGTCGCCGCTGTTCTGCCTTCCGACGTTCCGGCTTCTTCCGCAGGCAGCATGTTGTAAAGTTTGGCGACGGCGAGGTCGGTGTCGCCTATCATCGGGTAATTCAATTTATAACCCTGCGTTTCCTCAATATCATTTACCCATTTGGCATGATTATCCACTGGGTCTATGCTTAAGCCGATGATCTTGGTGTTGCGTTTGGTGAATTCCGGCTCCAGTTTTGCCATATAGCCGAGCTCGGTGGTGCACACCGGGGTGAAGTCCTTGGGGTGGGAGAACAGGATCGCCCAGCCGTTACCGATCCAGTCGTGAAAATTAATGCTGCCCTGAGTGGTGTTGGCAGTGAAATTCGGTGCTTCGTCGTTGATTCTGAGTGACATAATTACCTCCTATTAAGCATCAGGTTGTCGGGTAGAAACACAAGTTTCAATTTTTATCATCGATTTTTTCATAAATCCCCATGCCTATCAGCATGAAGCCCACAAACACAAGGCTCTTGAGGCTTCCTGCGCCAAGCAG
>CAIQPV010000225.1 GCA_903873725.1 uncultured Nitrosomonadales bacterium | reverse complement strand
ATATGATGAAATCGTAAAATTCCAGTGCTCCGCCCAGGGCGGACAATATCAGAGTCTTGTAATCTTGGCGGGTTAGCATTGGCGTGATCTTAATTTTTGAATCAGTGAACAAGGAAAATTTTTCGGTCGGCTGATTCTAACCAATCAGGCCCTATTTAGCCACGACTGTTACTCGAATATTATCGATTCAGATCGTTTCCACCCTCTGCGTAGGAATGCAGTTTCAGGCACTCCTCGTCGCGATAGAATTACACCGTTGTCAGATGCAAGGACATGGAGCGTCATAGGCGGCGTTTCCACGCATAACCAGTGACCTGGTTGTCGTCTTTGGACAACCTGGTTGAATGGCTGGTAGTTTCATCAGAGCGCGGAAACGATACAACCCAACATGTATTCGTTCCCAAATCCTGATAACCTTGCGAAATAATTGTTTCCGGAAATCAATATGCAAAGTTACCTCAAACGTATCCTGACCGCGCGCGTCTATGACGTAGCCATCGAAAGCCCGCTGGAAGTCGCGCCCAATCTTTCTGCGCGCATCGGCAACCATGTACTGCTTAAACGCGAAGACATGCAGCCGGTATTCTCGTTCAAACTGCGCGGTGCGTATAACAAGATGGCGCAACTGACCCCGGCGCAACTCAAACGCGGCGTGATCGCAGCCTCGGCAGGCAATCATGCACAGGGTGTAGCTCTTTCCGCCAAGGAACTGGGATGCAAGGCGGTCATCGTGATGCCCGCGACTACGCCGCAAATCAAACTGCAAGCGGTTGCCAGCCGAGGTGCGGAAGTGGTGCTGCATGGCGATTCCTATTCCGACGCCTACGCCCATGCGCTGGTGCTGGAGAAGAAACACAAACTCACTTTTGTGCATCCTTACGACGATCCTGATGTGATCGCCGGACAAGGCACCATCGGCATGGAAATCCTGCGCCAGCACAATCTGCCCATTCACGCCATTTTCTGCGCCATCGGGGGAGGTGGCCTGATCTCCGGCGTGGCTGCCTACGTTAAACAGGTGCGTCCGGACATCAAAATCATCGGAGTGCAGCCGGTGGATTCCGATGCCATGTATCAATCACTCAAGCACAACAAGCGCACGATTCTGGAACATGTTGGACTATTTGCCGACGGCGTGGCGGTGAAACAGGTTGGACAGGAAACTTTTCGCCTGTGCCGTGAACTGGTGGACGAAATCATTCTGGTAGACACCGACGCTACCTGTGCCGCGATCAAGGACGTGTTCGAAGACACCCGCTCGATTCTTGAACCGGCGGGAGCGCTCGCCATCGCAGGAGCCAAACAATATGCGGCCCGCGAGAAACTCAAGGACAAGACGCTGGTTGCCGTCGCCAGCGGCGCCAACATGAATTTCGACCGCCTGCGTTTTGTCTCCGAGAGCGCCGAGATTGGCGAAAAGCGCGAAGCCATCTTTGCCGTCGCCATTCCTGAAACACCGGGCAGCTTCCGCGAATTCTGTTCTTTGCTGGGCAATCGCAATATCACCGAATTCAACTACCGCTATGCCGATTCCAAAGAGGCGCACGTATTCGTCGGCGTGCAGGTGCGCGACCAGAGCGAAACCGCCAAACTGGTCGCCAGCCTGAAAAAGCACAAGCTGCGCACACTGGATTTCACCGACAACGAAATGGCCAAGCTGCATGTGCGCCACTTGGTCGGCGGCCATGCGCCCGGCATCAAGGATGAAATCATGTTCCGCTTCGAATTCCCGGAGCGCCCCGGTGCGCTGATGAACTTTCTCAACAGCATGAACCACAACTGGAACATCAGTCTGTTCCATTATCGCAACCATGGCGCGGACTACGGGCGTGTACTGGTCGGTATGCAAGTGCCGAATCAGGACAAGAAAGCGTTGCGCGTATTTCTGGACAAACTCGGCTACCGCTACTGGGACGAAAGCGACAACCCGGCGTACCGGTTGTTCCTGGGGTAATGAAGTGAAGAAGGCTCAAATAGCTGTCGTTGCCGAATTGCCCTCCGGGCTTTTGAGGGATATCCGTGCATTAATTGAGGAAGCACGCCATCAAACGGCAGTCGCGGTTAATGTTGGCCTGACGTTATTGTACTGGCGTATGGGGCAGCGCATCCATACTGAGGTGCTGGGCAACGAACGGGCAATCTATGGCGAACAGATTATCGCCACACTGTCGCGACAATTGGTTGCCGAGTATGGGCGCGGTTACACCGAAAAAAGCCTGCATCGGATGATCCAGTTCGCCGAAGCGTTTCCCGACGAGCAAATTGTCGCCTCACTGTGGCGACAATTAAGTTGGTCACATTTCCGTGAACTGCTTCCTCTCAAAAAGCCATTCCAGCGCGATTTCTACGCTCAGATGTGCCGTATTGAACGCTGGAGCGTGCGTACTCTGCGTGAACGCATCGACTCCATGCTCTATGAGCGTACCGCATTGTCTAAAAAGCCCGACGAGCAGATCGAACTGCTGGAACTGGACAAAACAGGCATCCACGTTGCCGAATACCTCACCGTCCTGCCGCCCCGCGAAGAATTCGAACAACGTCTGCATCTGGCGATTGTGCAATCCAAGGCGCTGTTTGAAAATCGGGAGGATAGTGCATGAGTTTTCCGCGTTATCCAGAACACCGTTGCAACCGTGAGTATCATATTGCCGGCACCGGCAATATGATCGCTGGTGACAAAGGGGCTGAGCCAAAAATGGAGCTGGGTGAGAAGGATGCTGGCGGACTGCCCGGCGATAATAAAAGCAGAACTTAAAACAAATAACCCATGCCCTTAAGCTGGAACGAAATCCGCAACCGCGCCCATGAATTCTCCAAGCGCTGGGAACACGAAACCTCGGAAGATGCCGAGGCAAAACCTTTCTGGACGGAGTTCTTCAACGTCTTTGGTATAGACCGCAAGCGCGTTGCCAGCTTCGAGGAGCCGGTCAAAAAACTTGGCGACAGGCAAGGCTACATCGACCTGTTCTGGAAAGGCGTGCTGCTGGTCGAACACAAGTCGCGCGGCAAGGATTTGGACAAAGCCTACACCCAGGCATTGGATTACTTCCCCGGCATCAAGGAACGCGACCTGCCGAAATATGTGCTGGTATCCGACTTCGCGCGTTTCCGCCTGTACGATCTCGAAGAATGCACTCACCAGGAATTCCTTCTCGCCGACCTGCACAAGCGCATCAAGCATTTCGCCTTCATCGCCGGTTATCGCACACAAACCATCGCGCCGCAAAACCCGGTCAACATCAAAGCCGCCGAGCGCATGGGCAAGCTGCATGATGCGCTCAAGGCGGCAAGCTACGAAGGCCACCCGCTCGAAGTATTGCTGGTGCGCCTGCTGTTCTGCCTGTTCGCCGAAGACACCGGCATCTTTCAGCCCGCCAGCGCCTTCCGTGCCTGGATAGAAGAGCGCACCGCGCCCGACGGTTCCGATCTCGGGCCGCAGCTTGCACAATTATTTCAGGTACTCAACACGCCGGAAAACCACCGCGCGAAAATACTCGACGAACAAAGTGCTGCCTTTCCCTACGTCAACGGCAAACTGTTCGAGGAAATGCTGCCCATCGCCTCGTTCGATCTCGCCATGCGCGAAGCGCTGCTCGACTGTTGCGCGCTGGATTGGAGCGCCATCTCGCCCGCCATCTTCGGGGCGCTGTTCCAGAGCATCATGGACGCCAAGGCGCGGCGCAATATCGGCGCGCACTACACCAGCGAAGAGAACATCCTCAAACTGATTCAGCCGCTATTCCTTGACGCGCTCTGGGAAGAATTCAACCGCGTAAAAAGCAACAAGAACAAACTGTTCGAATTCCACAAAAAACTGCGCACGCTGACCTTTTTCGACCCCGCCTGCGGCTGCGGCAACTTTCTGGTGATTGCCTACCGCGAACTGCGCAAGCTGGAACTGGAAGTACTGCGCACCGTGCATGAAGGGCCGGGTTCGCGTTTTCTCGACATCCATCAGGAAATCAGCGTGGACGTGGATCAATTCTTCGGCATCGAGATTGAAGAGTTCCCGGCGCAGATCGCACAGGTCGCGCTGTGGCTGATGGATCACCAGATGAACCTGCGCGTGTCGGAAGAATTCGGCATGTACTTTGTGCGGATTCCGCTCAAGACCTCGCCACATATTGTTAATGGCAATGCGCTCACGATTGAATGGAACGATGTGCTACCGGCAGAGCAGGCGAGCTATGTGCTGGGCAATCCGCCGTTCGTCGGTGCGAAGTTCATGGATGATGCGCAACGTGAGGATGCACAACGTGTGTTCTCGGACATCAAGAGCGGCGGCCTGCTCGATTTTGTCGCCGCGTGGTATGTCAAAGCGGCAAGTTACATGACTGCCCCTCAACCGCCTTCGGCACCCTCTCCCCGCTTGTGGAGAGAGGGCAGGGTGAGGGGAGATTTTCAACGGCGCGATCCAGCGCTGGAAGAAAAACTTAAAACTTACGCGCGCGAATTGCGCGTCTCTGCAACCGATGCTGAACAGCGCATCTGGTATTTGCTGCGCAACCGCAATTTTTTCGATTTCAAGTTTCGCCGACAGCATCCCGTTGCGGGCTATATCCTCGACTTTTATTGCGCCGATGCGGGTTTGGCCATTGAGCTGGATGGCGGCCAGCATAGCGAACAAATAGCTTATGATGCCCAGCGGGACGCGGTGTTACAGCAACATGGCATACACACACTACGTTTCTGGAATAACGATGTGTTGAATAACACTGAGGGGGTGTTGATGGAAATAGCCAATGCGCTACCCCTCACCCCAACCCTCTCCCCGCAAGCGGGGCGAGGGAGCACAGGCGAAACCCTCTCCCCAAAAGTGGGGAGAGGGCAGGGTGAGGGGAGAAGAATAAAAGCCGCCTTCGTCTCCACCAACAGCATCACCCAGGGTGAACAAGCCGGTGTGCTATGGGGCTGGCTACTCGCGCATGGCATCCGCATCCAATTCGCCCATCGCACCTTCCAGTGGAGCAACGAAGCGCGCGGCATGGCGGCAGTGCATTGCGTTATCATCGGCTTCGGTGCGTTCGACACAGAGAAAAAGATCATTTACGAATATGAGGACATTCGTGGCGAAGCCCATGCCGTCGCCGTGCGCAACATCAATCCCTATCTGGTAGATGCGCCGGATGTAGTACTGGTAAACCGGCAGCATCCGATTTGCGCCGTACCCGAAATCGGCATCGGCAACAAACCGATTGATGGCGGCCATTATCTGTTTACGCCGGAAGAAAAGGCCGAGTTTCTTTCGCACGAACACAAGGCAGCCAAATGGTTTCGCCGCTGGATAGGCGCGGATGAATTCATCAATAACTACGAGCGCTGGTGCTTGTGGCTGGGCGACTGTCCTCCCGATGAATTGCGCAGGATGCCGGAAGTGATGAAGCGCGTTGAAGCGGTGCGCGAGGTACGCCTTGCCAGCAAGAGTGCGCCCACGCAAAAACTGGCTGCCACGCCGACGCGTTTTCATGTGGAAAATATTCCCGATGTGCCCTATCTCCTTATTCCGAGGCATTCTTCCGAAACAAGATATTACCTTCCAATGGGATTTATTGATCCGGCTTCACTTTCTGGCGATGCAAATTTAATCATCGGAGAAGCAACACTTTTTCATTTCGGTATTTTATCTAGCGCCATGCACAATGCATGGATGCGTTATACCTGCGGACGAATCAAAAGCGATTACCGCTATTCTGCGGGCATCGTCTACAACAACTACCCGTGGCCCGACGAACCGACAGATAAACAGCGCGCAGCCGTAGAAGCCGCCGCCCAAGCCGTTCTGGATTCCCGCGCGCAATTCCCGCAAAGCTCGCTTGCCGATCTCTACGATCCGCTCACCATGCCGCCCGCGCTGGTCAAAGCCCACGAAACCCTCGACCGAGCCGTGGATGCCTGCTACCGCAAAGCCGCCTTCACCAGCGACGCACAACGGGTGGAGTTCCTGTTCGAGCGCTACCAGCAACTCACCAGCCTGTTGCCGACGGAGATAACAGGCAAAACCGAAAAAAGAAAACGCAGACTGTTTAAAGGAAAGTAATGCCAACCAATTCCTTCCTCGATTTCGTCCTCGAACAACTCGCCAGTCTCGGCGGCCTGGGTTGCAAGCGCATGTTCGGTGGACACGGGATCTATTGCGGTGAGCAGTTTTTCGCTATCGTGTATGACGGCCGGCTGTATTTCAAAACCCATCCCGACACCTTGCCGGATTATCTGAACCTTCATGCCGCTGTATTCGCGCCCACCGAAAAACAGGTTTTGAAGAATTACCGTGAAGTTCCGGTCGATGTTCTGGAGGACGCGGAACAATTAGCCGCGTGGGCAAGGAGAGCAGCGAAACCATGACAACGCAAGGGCTGAAACAATCCATCAGGCAACGTATACTGTCCGAACGCGAGCAGTTATCCGCCGGGTTGCGGGCGCAGTACAGCACGGAGATCGTTCAACGTATAGTGCAGTTACCGGAATATCAGGTGGCGCGCGTGGTGTTGGGGTACATGAATTTCGGTACGGAATTCGAGAGCGAAATCTTGGTGCGGCAGGCGCTGGCAGATGGCAAACAGCTACTGTTGCCCAAGGTAAACCGCACCACGAACGAATTGGATATATATCGCGTGACAGATTTGCAGCATGATCTGGCGACTGGCCTATGGAATATCCGGGAGCCGTTGCCTGAGCGCTGCAACAGGGTAGATGCGCCGGGGGAAGTGGATTTTATCCTTTTGCCCGGCGTGGCTTTCGGTCGCGATGGAGCACGCTTGGGCTATGGCGGCGGATTTTACGATAAACTGTTGGCGCGACTGGGTAATCAAGGTAAAGTAGCACGCAGTCCGGCGCTGGTCGCCGGGACTTATTCCATGCAACTCGTCGAGGATATTCCGCAGGAAGACACGGACTGCAAGGTACAATGGCTTGTAACGGAAAACGAAACAATTTTTTGTACGACACAGTTGGAGTAGGAATGGGGCAAAACCGTCCATCTGGTTCCTGCGCTTCCGGTTTAAGCTGATAGAAAGAATAAAATGGCAATCCCATCCAATATAGATAAATCTGATCCTGACCCGCAAGAAACCCAGGAGTGGTTGGACGCGCTCGATTCAGTGCTGGATAACGAAGGCACGGAACGCGCCCAATACCTGATTAACCGGTTGATAGACAAGGCACATCTTGAGGGAACGGACCTGCCGGTCTGTTCGACCTCGCCTTACATGAATACCATTCCGCAAGACAAGGAAGAACGTTCCGGCGGAAGCCATGAGCTGGAACACCGTATCTGCGCGCTGATGCGCTGGAATGCGATGGCGCTGGTAATGAACGCCAACCGAGACTCGTCCGAGTTGGGCGGACACATCGCTTCCTTCGCTTCATCGGCCAAGTTGTACGACGTGGGTTTCAATCATTTTTTCCACGGCAAATCGGACACGCATGGTGGAGATCTGGTGTATTTTCAGGGACACTCCTCGCCGGGCGTATATGCGCGTGCCTTCCTCGAAGGCCGTATCAGCGAAGAACAAATGTACAAGTTCCGTCAGGAAGTCGATGGAGACGGTTTGTCTTCTTACCCGCACCCATGGCTGATGCCCGATTTCTGGCAGTTTCCCACGGTGTCCATGGGGCTGGGCCCGTTGATGGCGATTTATCAGGCGCGGTTCATGCGCTACCTGCAGCATCGCGATTTGGCCCAAACCGATGGACGCAAGGTGTGGGCCTTCCTCGGCGACGGCGAAACCGACGAGCCGGAATCGCTGGGTGCGATTTCCATGGCCGGGCGCGAAAAACTCGATAATTTGATTTTTGTGGTCAATTGCAATTTACAGCGACTGGACGGCCCGGTGCGCGGCAACGGCAAGATCATTCAGGAACTGGAGGGCGTGTTTCGCGGCGCGGGCTGGAACGTGATCAAGGTGATCTGGGGCGGCAAGTGGGATCGCCTGCTGACCAAGGACAAGAGCGGCCTGTTGCTGAAGCGCATGAATGAAGTGGTGGACGGCGAATACCAGACCTACAAAGCCAAGGACGGCGCTTATGTGCGCAAGCATTTTTTCGGCAAATATCCCGAACTGCTCGAACTGGTTGCCGACATGTCAGACGATGAAATATGGCTCCTAAACCGGGGCGGCCATGACACACATAAAGTGTACGCGGCCTACAAAGCCGCTTCAAAGCATACCGGGCAACCTACTGTCATTCTGGCCAAGACGATCAAGGGGTATGGCATGGGTGCTTCCGGCGAAGCGCAGAACCCGACCCACCAGCAGAAGAAAATGGATGAAGATTCGCTGCGTAAATTCCGCGACCGCTTCAATATTCCGGTACCCGATGAGCAATTGGCGCAACTGCCATTCTGCCGTCCTGCGGAAGACAGCCAGGAAATGAAATACCTGCGCGAGCGCATGGCCGCGATGGGCGTTGTGCCGACCCGCAATCCGGTCGCCAAGCCTTTGCAAGTGCCTGGGCTGGATGCGTTTGACGCTTTGCTGAAGGGCACCGATGAGCGCGAGATTTCCACCACCATGGCATTTGTGCGCATGCTGGGTGTTCTGGTCAAAGACAAAAATATCGGCAAGCAAATTGTGCCTATCGTTCCGGATGAATCACGCACTTTCGGCATGGAGGGAATGTTCCGTCAGTTGGGGATATTTTCGCAGGTTGGTCAACTTTACACCCCGCCTGATGCCGACCAGTTGATGTTTTACAAGGAAGACAAGTCCGGACAGATATTGCAGGAAGGCATCAACGAGGCGGGCGGCATGGCCGACTGGATTGCCGCCGCCACCTCCTATGCCAACCACGGCACGGCAATGATCCCGTTCTTCATTTACTATTCCATGTTCGGCTTCCAGCGCGTT
>CAIQPV010000224.1 GCA_903873725.1 uncultured Nitrosomonadales bacterium | reverse complement strand
TCCTCCGCGTGTGGTGTTCTCGATGCGCTTGGCTACCTCGATCAATACCAAATCACCCGCCTCGTGCCCCATGCTGTCATTGATGGGCTTGAAGCCGTCGAGATCAAGATAACAGACCGCCATCATATTCTGTTCGCGCGATGCTTTGGCAATGGCCTGCTTCAGACGGTCGGCCAACAACACGCGGTTCGGTATTCCGGTCAGCGCGTCATAATTGGCAGCATGGCTCAGTTCGGCTTCGTGCGCCTTGATGCTGCTGATGTCGGAAAACACTGCAACATAACGGATCACTTTGCCGTCATTGTCACAGATGGAAGAGATTGAGAGCAGTTCCGGATAGGTCTCGCCGGATTTACGCCGGTTCCATATCTCACCACGCCAGGCTTTGTCCTGTTTCAGGGATTGCCACATCGTGGCATAAAACAGGTTGTCCTGACGCCCCGAGTTGAGCAGCTTGGGGTTCTTGCCTATGACTTCTTCCCGGCTGTATCCGGTAATCCTTGTGAAAGCAGGGTTGGCATCGATGATGGCGTTGTTTGCGTCAGTGATCAAGACCGCTTCCTGGGTGTTGTCGAACACGCTGGAGGTGACCAGAAGGTTTTCTTCGACTCGCTTGCGTTCGCTAATTTCTGCTTCGAGCTGTTCGTTGTTAAGGGCCATTTCGGCGAGCGCTTCCTGTCGGGCCAGCGTCGAAGCCAGCAAACTGGCGACCCCGAGCAGGGCATTGAGCAGTTCCTTGGGCAGGGTATCCTCTGCCGCATAGGCCACGACAAGGACGGCGACAACGCTGGCGTCGCGCGTCACCGGCAAGAAAGCGACGCTGGCCATTGCCGGTTCAATCGAGAACTGCTCAAGGCTGAGAAAGCCGCTGTCAAACACCTGCTGCACGGAGTTTTCGATTTCATCGGCCAATGCGGCAAAAATGCCGGCATTGGAACTGGGGCCGCGTACAGGATGGTCACCTTCGATGCGGTAGAGTGAGGCGGCATCGGCACAGAAAATTTTGGTGGCGACGGAAATGATTTCTTGTGCCAGGTCGGCGTTTGTCAACAGACCGGCGATGTATTGCACCGAACGGACGAAGGCGGAAAAACAGAATGCCGGTGTCAGTGCGCAGGAACCGGATTCCTTGATCCATCCGGTAGCGGCAGGCAATGATGTTTTGTCATCGGTTACCCGACAGGAACGCAAATAGAGGTGCTCCAAGAAGGCGTCTTCAAATTGCGGGCGCGACGACAGGTTAATGACGGTACACAGCATGCGAAGTGCGCCAAGGCCTTTGCACGCTTCCGGTGAAACCACAAGATCCTGGCAACCGTTCAGCGCAGTATTGCCGAGCAGACGCACGCGAGTTGCCGCCACAGGCGGCAGCAGGCCGATGGCGATGGCGTTTACGGCATTCAGGGTGCGGCCGAAGGCTCCGCCGATCAGGACTTCGGCAATCCGGTCGGTGGCGATACCGGCCTCGGCACAGAGAAGTTCGAACCCCGTGGCAATTGCACCCTTGGCGCGCTGCAACTGATCAACATCATGCTTGGTCAGGCGAAGGGGACAACCGGGAAGCAAAAATACCGTTTGGCCGCTAGAGCTGAACAGCCCTTCCTCGGTCAGGGTTCCATCCTCGCGCAGCAGTGCGACCAGATCAACCAGACCCGAGCCGCATATGCCTTCCGGTTTCGTACTGCCGATAACCTCGAAATGCCAGTCTGCACCGTGATGTGGCGAACGCTCGATGCGGCTGATGGCGCCGGCTTCTGCGGCCATGCCGCAGCTAATGCCCATCCCCTCGAAAGCCGGGTCTCCGGAGGCGGAAGTAACCAGAAAGCGTTGTCCATCCCACAGCGCCATTTCGGAGTTGGTGCCGAAGTCAATGAACAGTACCGGCTCGGGCCGCCCCGCGATACAGGCATGAACCAGCCCGACGGCAAGATCCGAGCCGACAAATCCGGCAAGCGGTTGCACAACTTCAATTTGCGCTGTTTCGGCCAGGTTCCAGGCTTCGCGCCAAGGTGCGAGATCGTCCGGCGTGCAATGCACGGGGGCCGCCCAGGTTTTCGGATCGAGCAGGGGACAGGCATCATCGCCGCAAAGCAACGTCAGCATGGCGCTGTTACCTACAATCGAAAGCTGCCCCACCTCATTCAGTGAAAGACCTTCGCCTGTCGCCATATCGAGCAGTGCTTCACCAATGGCATTGACTACGAGTGCCTGAAGTTCGCTTGCATTCGCTGAGGAATCTGTAGCGGCCATCAGCCGATTCAATATGTCCGAGCCAAAGCCGGCCTGGGGGTTGGGGCCGGTGCGCATGGCCAGGCGTCGGCCACTCTGGAGGTGGCAAAAGGCCAGAGAAATGTGCGTTGTACCCAGATCGACTGCCACGCCATAGTTCAATCGCTCTGCAACAGAAGGAGCAGTCGCGTAGCTGCTGCAGTAATCACTGCCGGGCAAGGTATGCCACACCGAAGGCGGCGCAGGGTTGACGATATGGATCGTTAAATCCGACTCGGGGTGTATCTGGCAAGCGAGTCTTATTCGGGCATCAAGAAGATATTCGTCGAGTTGAAGCTTCTCGACAAGTGTCGGTTCACCATTGTTGCCGGCCTCAATACGCACGCGACACAGTCCGCATGCGCCACTGCCGCGACAGGCCGAGCGTACTCGCAGCACCGTTGCGTTAAGTGCCTCGCGCAAAGATTGTCCGGCTGCACACCCAATGACGATATCGCCATTTTCTGTGCGGACAGTGATTTTGGGCATGGCTCAGCTTCCGGTCACCGCAGTGATATGTTGGCAGGGATCGCGGTGTGCCGCGCGTACCAAAGCCTCGATATTCTCCGGTTTGGACTCGGGTGGGATTTCGCAACCCGAGGAAAGGATGAAACCGCCGCGATGGCCAAAGCTGTGAATCAACCGGCGTGCCTCGGCCTCGATTTGTTCGGGCTGATCCTGGATAAAGGCAAGTGTCCGAATGTTCCCGTCTACGCAAAGTTGCTTTGGCAATGCCTGGATCAGGCGCTGAGGATCAACGCAATAGTCGAAATTGCCGATGTCAGCACCGATACCCGAATAGAGGGGCAGGATCGGGAGCGTCTGGCCGGCTATATGCAACCAGTTCGCAAGGGCACCCGCTTTCTTGAACGCGGTGAAAATACGTGACAGTCGCGGCGCGAGCAATTCGCGGAAAAAGGCGGCAGGTACCACTTCCGGACAACCCGCCGGTTCGAAAACCATGGGCAAATGGACACCCGCCTCCATCTGGGCCAGGCCGAATCGTATGGCGATCTCGGTGCAATAGTCGAGTAAAAGCTCGAAACGGTCGGGGTCGTCGGCGGCAAGATAGAGTGCGGTTTCCGGGCCAAGAAACAGTACCGCCAAGGTCATCGGCCCCTGCAAGACGCCTGTCACCAGCGTCTCGTGACCGACCTCACCGCGCAGCTTGCGTGCCATGGCGAGCAGTTCGGGCATCCGCGCGGCACTCGCCGGATCGGGCACCGGCAAGTTCGCGAAATCGCTGTCTGCCGTCAGCGGAGGCGTCACCACCGCCGGGTAGAGATCGGGGCGAAAGCGCAACTCGGCACCGATGGCCTCGGCTTCCAGGCAGACATCAATGGCGGCAAAGACATTATCGTACCGGTAGTGCCTGAGTGCCTCGATCTGGCAGTCGGCAGCCAGCGTGCCGCTCTGCACGTAGTCGAGAATGTTGTAGCCCGAAAGGATGGCCGAGTGGGCAAAAATCTGTGGGATGACAGGTGTGCGATCGGTTTCACCGAAGCGCACGGCAGCCATGATTCGTTCGATACTGTTCACGGCTTTACCCCGAAAATCGGATCGAGATACTTGACGGCATCGAAAGCGGTCTGGCCGACGTAATCAACTTTGAGTGCGGCGGCGGTCGATTGCTTGAGTGCCGCCCCGCCGGCGAGTACCAAAACGTGGCCGATACCGGCATCGGCAAGAGCCTGTTTGACCAGGCGCACGCGGGGCAACGCACTGGTTATCAGGCCGCTGATGCATAATGCGTCTGCCTTTTCGGCTCGAACCTGTTCGACAACGGCCTCGACCGGCACATCCTTGCCGCAATCAATAACGCGATAACGGTTGCCGATAAGAACCATCTTGACGATGTGCTTGCCGATATCGTGAATATCACCCTGGAGCGAAGCTACCGCGATAGTCGCCTTGGAATCGGGCGGGGTACTGCTGTCCGGAAACAATTCGCGTGCTACCCCTGACACAGCCCGTCCGGCCAGCATAATCTCCAGCAGGTTGAACTGCTCGACAGTGCATTTATAGTCGAGAGCCTCCATTGCCGGCTGGATGCCGAGACGTACAATTTCCTCTACCGAAACGCCTTGGCTACGAAGTGCTTGCGCTGTAGCCAGAGCGCGCTTGTGATCGCCGGTTACCAGCGCATCGATCAACGTTTCCATGATAGTGACAGTGCACCTCCCAACATCTTACGTTTATGGACACCTCTAAGAATCCAATTTTGCAAGCATCCATTCTGCGGATTGCCTGCTTACCCCATTTCGTCACCATGCCGCATTGCTTACAAAAATTGCTTCTTGCATATTTTTAAAAACGTGCCGAATATTAGGAATCAATCTGCAAGCGGATTGGGGGTATAAAGGTAATTTGTATGTGTCAAATAAATACAATGCGTTAGTGGTTATTCTATCATGGCAAACAGTTGGAGTGAGAAACCATTCTGGATTCAAAGTGTTTTCGATGCGAAATCTCATAGGGTCCAACTATTGATCTGGTATTTCTGTGAATGATTGCTGAAGGCCATATTTCCAGATAGCTATCAATTACAACTATATCGACGCGCTGTTACAACGCCATTGCGATCACCCAATAGCGCGCGAATTTCCCTATCGCCATGAACAGCGCCGCATACCACGGGTTCAGCCTTAACCAGCCCGCAGCCAGACACAGCCCATCACCAATCAGGGGAGCCCACGCAAACAGCAATGCCGGCGTTCCGTAGCGCTGTACTTTGTCCACATGCTTTAGCTTATGGGTTGGCGGTAGCAGGCGACCCATGCCGAACGAGACCATACCACCCATAGTATTGCCTATGGTTCCAAGGGTCAGCGCAAGCCAGAATAATTCCGGGTGCAGCTTCAATACACCTATCAGGACGGCTTCGGAGCCACCCGGCAGCAAAGTTGCGGCGAGAAAGCTGGAAATGAACAAGCCCCAAAGACTAAGGTCGCTGCTGAAAAAATGAGTGATAAATTCCGTCATTATTTTTTTCGGCATAATCTTGTGATAACGCCGCTGTTGTCATTTCCTGGGTGGGGAGGAACAGCAATCAGATGTTGGGTGAAGCCAGCCGGTAAGCCGGGTTCTGTCGTGGACAGTCATTCCTCTAGGCGTTTCGTTACCTGACGCTCAAGCAACCTACCCGCAAGCGACGCGAGCAACGTCATAGCCTGCTTATTTGGTCTTGCTCCGAATGGAGTTTACCGTGCCGTCCGTGTTACCACGTCCGCGGTGGGCTCTTACCCCGCCGTTTCACCCTCGCCGTTTCCCTGCGTTATGACCGCCGCCTTGCGGCGAGTGTCATTCGGCGTCCCCCTTGCGGGGGCGAAGGAACTTGGGCAGTTTATTTTCTGTGGCACTGTTCATCACCTCACGGTGTCCGGCCATTAACCGGCATTCTGCTCTATGGAGCCCGGACTTTCCTCTCCGCCCTTACGGACGCAGCGACTGCCTGGCCAGCTTCATGACGGAGTTTAACACGGGAAGCAGGTCGTCAACTTGCAATGGAAACCCCCTCTTTGCCTTTGCCAACCTGTCATTATCTAGAAGCATGGACTATTGGTGAGGTTCAATTCCCGATGCGCTGGTATAACCGGAAGCGTTCATTCCTGTCGCTGGAACGTCCTCCTTCCCAGATTTTCTTCCATGCGGTTTCATTTTCCATCGGCTTGGACGTTTGGACGCTTTGTACCAGCAGCAAGTCGCAGGCATCGCGTGCGTGGCGGAGCGCAGTGATATTACCGAAGTATTCCAGCATGGCAAGTTGCGTATCGCCTACATTCAGGCTTGCCAGGCAGCCGCGCTGTGCGGGCAGGGCATGTTTGAGGGATGCAATCATGCTGCGGTAGCTCTTGCCGCTATCCAGCCAGGGCAGCCACAGTGTCATCGCCAGCACCCAGATCAGGGTGACCCCCGCCGCCCAGTTGATGACTGCACGGCGCATGGAACGCCCCACACGCCATACCAGCACTAGCCACAACGCGGTGGCGGCCAGCGCAATCCAGAAAGATGGGGTATTGACCTCGGGTTCGAAGCCGGGCTGGTATTCTTTCAGCCATTGCGTAATCTTGGCATGATTGTCCAGCAACAGTCCGGCCCAGCCCCACCACATCAGGATGGAGAACAAGCCGAAGGTCATGATACCGAACCAGTCCAGTGCGTTGGCCGCACCGCGCCGCAAAGTGGTCAAAGCAGCGGTGGCAAGCAAGGTGAGCGGCAACAGCATGGGTAAAGCAAAGTTGTCCTTGATATTGGGCACCAGGCTCAGGGTGATCAGCATGACAATGAAACTGGTCAGCGGCAACTGGAAATCAATTGTGTGCCAGACTTTTGCATGAGCCTTCCAAACCGCCCACGCGGCCAGAGGCCACGCGGGCCAGGCGAACCATGGCAGGATAGTCAAGTAATGAAACACGTCCTCGTAGTGACCACCGCGCGCGTAATCAAACCAGCGCCCGATGTTGTGTATCCATATCCAATCCATAAACAGTTGCGGTGAGCGCAGGTAGAGCAAGGCGGGCCAAATGGCGAGCCAAGGCAACGCACAAAGCAAGGCGATACCCAGACTGTTGAAAAACGGGCGTGTACGCCAGTTGCGGAACAGCAGCATCGCAGTGCTGATTAACAAGAACAGCATCGGCGAGATGAAACCCTTGCTCATGAATCCGATGCCCATGCCGGTGCCAATGAGAACCCCCGCGCGCAGGGGACGGCGCAGGCTCAGGGTAAATCCGTATTGCATCACTGCGCAGCCGGTGAGCAGGGCCAGGTCGGTGATGAGCTGATGTGAGATCAGTAACATCCCCAGGCAACCGATCAGGATAATTGCCGCTGCCCAGCCGCGTCCCCTGCCGAACAATTCGCGTCCGGCCAAGCCTGTGAATAACAGCGTGAGCGCGGTATAAAATCCGCTGGCCAGACGTGCCCCGTCATGCAAAGCAAGCAATGGAGAAAACAGCTTGGCAAACACCGCTGCTGTCATATAAAACAGCGGTGGTTTATCCATGTAAGGATCACCCGCGAGCATGGGAACCAGCCAGTCCCCGCTTTGCAGGATGTGATGCACCAATCCGAAACTATGTGCGTCTTCGGGCTTCCATGGGTCATGCCCGACCAGCCCGGTGAGTACCCACACCGCACAAAGCAGCCAGAGAAACAGAGCCTTGGTTTGCGTAACGGGATGTTCGTGGTCTGGAGGATAGGGAAACATAGAACGTATTCTACAGCTTTGAGTTATTTCACCGAGAAACAAAAAAGGCAGCGTGCGCTGCCTTTAAGTTGTGCCATGTTGCTGAAACCATCAGGCAGCGGCTTTTGCACCGGGCTTGCCGTATTTCTGGTTGAATTTCTCGATGCGGCCAGCGGTATCCACTATCTTCTGTGTGCCGGTGTAGAACGGATGGCATTCCGAACAAACTTCCACATGCAGAGGCTTGCCCAGCGTGGACTTGGTCTTGAACGTGTTGCCACAGCTGCAATTCACGGCGATTTCTTCATACTTTGGATGGATGTCAGCTTTCATT
>CAIQPV010000223.1 GCA_903873725.1 uncultured Nitrosomonadales bacterium | reverse complement strand
TCCACGTCGTCGATAAAACCCATGTCCAGCATGCGGTCGGCCTCGTCCAGCACCAGCATTTCAAGTCGCGAAAAATCGATGCGTCCGCGTTCGATATGGTCGATCAGACGTCCCGGCGTGGCAACCAGAATGTCTATCGGACTGGACAGCAATTTGTTTTGCAGAGGGTAGGGCATGCCACCCAGGATGCTCACCACTTTCAGGCGCATGTTCTTGCCGTATTTTGCGGCGGCATCGGAAACCTGTTGTGCCAATTCGCGCGTCGGTGTCAGTACCAATACGCGCGGGCCTTTGCTGCGAATTGCCGAGGGTTGTGCAATGCGGTTGAGCGCGGGCAGGATAAAGGCGGCTGTCTTGCCGGTGCCGGTCTGGGCGGAGGCCATCAGGTCACGTCCGGCCAGTACTTCGGGTATCGCCTGCGCCTGGATTGGGGTAGGGATGGTATAGCCGGATTCTTCCACGGCCTTGAGGATGGACGGATTCAGGCCGAGGTCGGCAAAAGTGATGCCGGTAGTTCCTGTTGCAATAGTTTCAGTTGCGGTGTTTTCAATAGACACGGTAATTCCTTAAAAATAAATCATGGCGCATGCGTGGCTTGAAAGCCAAACAATAAAATTCAGTAGGGGGATAGCCTCTACCGGCGCAAATACATCGTCGCTAACCGGTGAACAGCAAGAGTGCGCCCAATAATGTTGCTCTACATGGGAACGCTGGAGGTCAGGAAACGATGAACCAACGCTGCACGAACATCGCAGCGAGGCGCGCATTATATGCAGATAATGTTGGAATGCAAGAGAAATCTATTGATACTGGACGAATTGTTGGCTGATAAAATCCCCTGACTTGTGATAAAGTAGTTACGGATTCGTATCTACAAGGAGGCTGCCATGTTAGCTACTGCAAAACTGTTCAAGACCGGTCACAGTCAAGCCGTGCGCTTGCCCAAAGCATGCAGGCTGTCGGGTGACGAGGTCTGGGTGCACAAAAACGAAGTGACCGGCGTGGTCACGCTCACCCCCAACAAAAATACGGCTGCTGGCCGGGATGAAATGTTCACGCTGATTCAAGTTGCGGAGGTGCCGGAAGAGTTCATGGCCGAGCGCGACAACCAGCCGGGCGAGTTCAGGAAAATATTCTGATGCAACGTTATTTGCTCGATACCGATATTTGCAGCTACGCGATCAAGCGCAAACAACCGGAATTATTGAGCAAGATACGCGCTGGCTTGCTCAGTGAAGAAATTGCTATTTCCGCCATCACACGCGGCGAATTGCTGTATGGTCTGGAAATCTTACCCAAAGCCGCATCGCTTAAACTAGCCGTCCTCGCTTTTCTCGATTATATGCCCTGTATGGAGTGGCCGGTTTCAGCGGCAGACCACTATGCCAAGCTGCGTGGTGCCCAAAAGATGACAGGCAATCACGTGGGCTATATGGATACCATGATTGCTTGCCACGCTCTTGCAGAAAACTTGATATTGGTCACCAACAACGAACGTGATTTTGCGCGTATGCCCGGATTGAAAATAGAATATTGGGCAGCTTAGCCATGCCGACCGGATTTACAAATATACTGCGTAACTTGATCTGTTGAATTGGGAAGTGAACAATAAATTTTCACTTTCTCCAATAAATGCCTA
>CAIQPV010000222.1 GCA_903873725.1 uncultured Nitrosomonadales bacterium | reverse complement strand
GGGGCGTATTGCCGGGGCCAACCCATTTATCCAGGGGTATTTCCCAAGGCCATTCCCATTTTTTTCGATTCTCGCCGTCACCTTCATACAGGTTAGCCTGCATTTCAAGAAATTGATCATGGCTCCTGCAATCGCGCAGGGTTGCCAGAAAGTTTCTGTAATCCGTGCAATCATCAATCGTTGCAGAAGACATCGCCTTTTGCTTTTCGACGATCATCCACAGCATGAACCGTTCCGCATGAGTTCTGTAGCTGCGCAAGGTATGTTTACCGACCAGGCTTTTTAGCCACGCATCGATCGCCTCCATGTCGTTCGTGGCAGTCAGGGTGCCGGTATAGGCGCGATTGTTTCCGGCGGCACCAGAAAGTGCGGGTGGCGGTATAAAACGTTCCAGGGGAAGCAGGGCAGAGGAGGTGTCAAGCAGGGCAGGGTACTGGGCGGTGCCGGACACCAGCACGAGTTCATTCAGGTGTGCTGATTGGACTTCGGATTCCGGCTCAAGAATAATGTTGTTCCGCCGCATCCAGTTTTCAATTCGTTCGGCGTTCACCGGCCCGATCTTGGGTATTGAGCGCCACCAGGTCTTGCCCCTGAGATCCATCAGCTCCAGCAGATCCCAGAAGGTGATGACAGGCGTTCTGGCGTTGGCGAAGCGCTCCACGATCTCGTCATCAAGCCAGTATCTGAGCAAATCGAGGCGGGTCGGCTCAGCGCACAGGTGCGGCGCCAGCTCGCGCACCGCCTTGATGATCCGCTGACGCAAGCTGGTGTTGCGCCTATCCTTGCGATCAACGCCAACTTCTTCCTGATATTTCTCCAGCAAATCTTTTTCGGAGTAAAAATCTCCCGATGGATCCACTCGTGCACGGTACTCTTCCAGCGTATCGGCATCTTTCACGCGCAGGGCGTCGGGGGATATCCGCATCAGCCGGGAAAAAGACGGACGATGCTGCTTGGCAGCGAGCGTGAATTCATCTTGCAACCAGCGGATCAGGTTCTTGATTTTGATTCCATTATACTCACTGTCGAGATACGTCCTGGAAAGGGTTTCCACCGGAACCCCTTCAAGGTAGCCCAGAAAGAAGGCGAGATGATCCCGGCCAATCTTGCGGGAAGGGCGGTCGAACGCTTTGAAATCGTTTTTGTCGTTCATATCTTTACCCCATCAGAATTGCGCGGCGAAATGCGCTCTATCGCATCTTTTATTCTGCTCAATAGATCATCTTCCTGATATCGTGGATCGTGTTCGAATTCCAGGAGTGTCGTGTGATAAGCGTCATTAATACGCCGGATAATTTGATCGGCTTCCCCTTCCTTGATTCCTACGCGGCGAGCAAATCGGATCAAATCATCGGTAGATGGAAACGTTTTTTGTCCATTCATCTTTAATGCGAGATACCCGTCCAGCTCCGGATAAATGTCAGTGCAAACGACATCGTAAATCGGGGCCAACTTTCGCGGAGCAGCAGGGTGCTCGTAGATCATGCCGAAATTCTTCAGGTGCGCATCGCCATCGCGCAAAAGGCATGAAAAAGCTACTCGCTCAAATAATTTCTTGAGCTGAGCGACACTATCCGTACCAGCGTAAACGCCAACCGCCGTGGCGATCATTTCATAACTGCCTTCATATTTCTTTTCCACAGTCCGGCCAGTCAAGACTGCAAAATCTTCAAAGCCAAGAGCTGTACCATCCGCCGTCCTGTCGAAGCGATCCATAATAAACAACTTGCCGTCATTCGATAACCAAAAGCCCGGTACATCAAGTTTTGCTTCCTTGGCCACGGACATGCAAAAAAACTCATTACGCGCAATCCCGTGATAATCAATTCCCTCAGCTTTTACGATCACCGTTTTGAGG
>CAIQPV010000221.1 GCA_903873725.1 uncultured Nitrosomonadales bacterium | reverse complement strand
CAAGTGCATCGGTTGCCACATCTGTAAAGATGTATGTCCGACGGGATATATCCAGATGGGGCTGGGGGAGTAATGAAACCCTGCAACGTAGCCTGGATGGAACAACGTGAAATCCGGGATTCCCGGATTTCACTGCGCTGCATCCAGGCTATCATGCTCATCATGCTGCTTGCCACCGCACCTTCCTGGGCAAGCAGTTCCATTGCCCCCAAGCTCGATATCGGCAAGGGCGGTCAATGCGTGGATGATCCGAAGTTCATGCGCAAAAACCACATGGAAATGATCAAGCACCAGCGCGATGAAACCGTGCGTCTAGGCATTCGCGGCGGTAAATACAGCCTTGCAGAATGTGTGAACTGCCATGCCAGCAAGGCGGATAACAACGTGCTGGGCAGTGACGAGCACTTCTGCCAGGGATGCCATGACTATGCCGCAGTGAAAATTGATTGTTTCGAGTGTCACTCCAGCAAACGTAAAGTAGTCGCGGAGGTGCCAAAATGAGCGACGCGGTAAATCTCAACCGCAGGCAATTTCTGGGTAAAGCCTCTGCCGCGATTGCCGGAATTGCCATCGCACCCAACATGCTTCTATTTGATTTCGCCCACGCCCGCCCTGCGGGTGAAGCAGCATCGAGTGCCGTCCGCTGGGGTATGTTGATCGATACCACCCAATGCGAGAGCGGCTGCGACGAGTGCGTCACCGCATGCAATAAAGAAAACGGCTTGCCCGTTGCCAAATCAGCTACCGATGTACAGTGGATTCGCAAGGTGGAACTGAAGCAGGATAATACCGGGCGGAAAATCTCGTTGCCGATGATGTGTCAACACTGCGCCAATCCTCCCTGCGTGGATGTGTGCCCGACTAATGCTTCATTCAAGCGTGCTGATGGCATTGTGCTGGTAGACAAGCACCGTTGCATCGGCTGCCGCTACTGCATGATGGCCTGCCCTTACAAAGCCCGCTCATTCGTGCATGAACCGGTGTTAAATCACGATTCAGATATGCCCCGCGGCAAGGGTACGGTTGAAAGTTGCACCCTGTGCGTACACCGCGTAGATCGCGGCGAACAACCCGCCTGCGTGGAAGCGTGCGCAAAGACCGGGCATCGCGCCATCCTGTTCGGTAATCTGAATGACCCGAATAGCGAAATCTCTCAACGCGTCCGCGGCGTCGCTTCATCCCAGTTGCGCGCCGATCTCGGTTTAAATCCGGGTATTTCATTCGTGGGGCTGTAATGAAAAAAATATTTGGCCAAACTGAAACACTCTCCTTTTATTTGCTGGTTGCATTCGGTGCACTCATTGTCGCCGCAGGACTTGCTGCCGTTTACTACATTGAAGAACATGGACATGTCGTCACCGGCATGAACAACCAGATCGTATGGGGGTTACCTCATGTGTTCGCAATTTTCATGATTGTCGCAGCTTCAGGCGTGCTCAATATTGCAGCTATCGGATCCGTGTTCGGGAAGGCCGAGTATAAACCGCGCGCGCCTCTGGCAGGTATGCTTTCAATCGCGCTTCTGGCGGGTGGGCTATTCGTGCTTATGATGGATTTGGGTCGCCCCGACCGAATTATCGTCGCTGCAACCAACTTCAACGCGACCTCGATTTTTGCGTGGAACCTCCCACTATACAGTGGACTATTTACGTTCGTGGCACTATATATGTGGACCTTGCTGGAGCAGCGCATGAACGGCTGGATCAAGCCCGTCGGCTTGGTCGTGTTCACTTGGCGCATTATCCTGACAACCGGCACCGGGCTGATATTTGCATTCCTGGTTGCCCGCCAAGCTTACGGTTCAGCAATTATTCCACCCATGTTTATTGTTATGTCCTTCGGCTGGGGACTAGCTGTGTTTCATGTTGTCCAATCGGCGATGTATGCATGGAACGGCAGGACGCATGATCCTGTAATCCTTCATCGCATGAAAAATCTTCTTGGAATCTTCGTACTTGGTGCACTTTTTCTGGTTGCAATTTACCACCTGTCCAATCTGTATTTCGCGAAACAGACTGCGTTCGAGCATTTCATTCTGGCGGATGGCGGTATCTATCCATGGCTGTTCTGGGCCGGCTATGTTGTGATGGGCAGTTTGCTACCGTTGTTATTAATATTTCACCCTGGCATGGGAAAAATTAGATATGTTGTCGTTGCTTCATTGCTGGTCATTATTGGAAGTTTCACCCTGCTATATGTTTTCATTATTGGCGGCCCGGCTTTTCCACTTATGATTTTTCCCGGCT